>CAZQYD010000043.1:0-10204 GCA_964597465.1 uncultured Piscirickettsiaceae bacterium
CGACTTAGTCTTGTTAGAACCATCAATAAAGAAGTTGCGGCAGCCAGTTCTGGCAGTAGCCATGTACCGAATGATTTATTAGACCAGCGAGACCAAGCTATTTTTGAACTGAATGCCTATATGGATATTAAAACGTTTCCCCAGCAAAACGGTGAAATTTTAATCTATACCGGCGATGCCCGTTTACCGTTAGTATCTGAAAACACGGTGAACCGTCTGCAACCGAATCGTTCAGAATATAGTGATGACAATCGTACTGAAGTTTATTTATCGGTAGGTGGGATTAACGTTAATATTTCAGATAATATTAATATTGGTCAGCTGGGCGCCGTGCTAGATTCTAGAGACAACATGCTCGATAAAACTACCGCCGAACTGGGTTTAACTTTAAATGGCATCGCCGCATCAATGAATTGGCAGCATTATCAAGGTTACGATGCAAATGGTGATGCAGGGCAAGATTTTTATCAGCCTCTAAGCATGAATGCTGAATCAAGTTCTAAAAACATAGGGCTTGAAGATGGTGCAAATATTAACATTAGCTTTAAACCTGCTATATCAGGTCTAGCTGGTTTTAACGGTAATCCGCCTTATGCACCCGGTACACAGCCAGCAACCTATGGTGATAAGCAAACCTTTTTAGATGCCGCAACGAAAGCGATTGGTGAGTTTAAACCGCGTGAATATGAAGTACGAGTGAATGCCGCAGGTGATTTTGAAGTATTTGATCACGTTGCGGGCGGAGCCGCATTAGCAACCGTTCCATTTGGAACCAATGCTGAAATTGATGGCTTAGATTTTGACTTTACCAGTGTTGTCGCAGGGAGTGTGGCAACAGGCGATAAATTTTTGATTAAGCCACATCAGCAAATGTTGCAAGATTTTAAAACTGGTATTAATGACGGGCAGCTTATTGCCGCCAGAGGGCAAACACCAGTTGATGCGAATAATGACGGTTCACTTTTAGATGAAGCCCCATCGCCAGCTGCCGAAGGTGATAATGTTAATATGGCAAATATGGCATCGTTACAGTCTAAAAACATCCTTTTTGCAGATGATAGCGGTACGGCAACTGAAACCTTATTGGGTGGTTATTCAAGAATGGCGACCAATATTGGGATGTATGTGCGTGGCACGGATATTCAATTTTCAGCACAGACAAATGTCTTTGAGCAGATTTCGACAAGACGCGAATCTATGTCAGGGGTAAGTTTGGATGAAGAAGCGGCGAACCTGTTAAGGTATCAGCAATCCTATGAAGCTTCTGCACAAATTATTCAAACTTCGCAGACACTATTTCAAACCATTTTGGGAGTGATAAATTAAATGAGAATTTCAACCAACCAATTTCACGCAAATAGTTTTAGCTCTATTAACAAACACCAAAATGATATTTTAGAAGTGCAAGAACGCTTGAGTACAGGAAAACGCGTCAATAAACCCAGTGATGATCCTGTTGCAATCTCGCAAATTCACCTGCTGAATAGAACGGTAGATACCCTATCCCAGTATGAAAAAAATGGGCAATATGCAAAATCACAACTTGCCTATGAAGAAACGCAAATTGATACTGCCGTTAACCTCACGCAAAGAGCTAGAGAGCTAACGATTCAAATGATGAATGAAACCTATACTCCAGAGCAAAGACAAGCCACAGCAAATGAAGTTGGTCAATTAATTGAGCACCTACGTAATATTACGAACGCTTCAAATTCAGAAGGCGAGTTAATTTTTGCTGGTAATAATGTCAACGCAGACAAAGCCTTTGTTGCAGATGCTCCTAACTCTGTGGGCTTGCAAGCTGGTAATCAATATTTTGCCTATATTGGCAGCGCCAATGCAGGAGTATCATACGACGAACGTGCTAATTTTGGCGCAAGATTTGTACAAATTGGGTTTGATTCAGACAACAACTTGTCACCTAATGATGAAGGTGACCCAAGTCGTGTACGAATAACAGATAATGGCAATAAAGTATTTGGCATTTCCACCGCAACCTCTCTTCCTCCTGGCGTGGATGCAACCTTAATTAATGTATTAGTGCAATTAAAAGACAACCTAGACCAAGGACTACAACCACCTGCTGAAATTGGTGATGATTTATTTACCTCTATTCAAGACATGTCCATTCAATTAGCAAAAATCGGTTCTCGTCAAAACAGAATAGAAGCACAATATGACTCAGCAAGGTCATTAACAATTACTTTGGAAGAGCGTCGTTCAAACATTGAAGACCAAGATGTGGTAGAAGGCATCACCGAATTAACCCGTAGCCAAACCGCCCTGCAAATGGCGCAACAAGTCTTCACCCGTGTGCAAAGTATGTCATTATTTGATTATCTTCGTTAGTTAAATTTTTATATTAAAATTGGCGTTATTCTTGCTATTTTTTAAATTCTTTATTCAGTAAAAAACTTAGAACGCTAAAATAATGACATACAATCAAAAAACACTCTTTTTAATTAGTTTATTCGTTTTTTCACTGGCTGGAATCAGCGGAGTTTCTTTGCTTAACCTGCAAAAAACGCCTCAATCAAATGTTAGTCATTCAAACTCTTTGACTGCTAGAATGGGAGAAATGGTGGTTCAGGTTAGTCCTAAAAAAACCATTGTTAAAATATCTACTTTTCAGTCACCTAAATCATCTATTTCTGCTAGATTAGAACGTCCAGTGTTTAAATCATACTCTCGTTCATCAACGCCATTAACATCGAATAACCAAACAGAAATAATTTCTTCTGTTTTGCCACTACTGGTTATTTATGAAGACGAGTTAGTGATTGAATTCCCTAAAAAACTTGCATCCAGTCATAATATTAAACGAGCCATTGTCCGAGTTCTGCTTTCAAACAACCCGCAGGCAGAAAAGGATTTATTGACTAAACAGTCGTTTAATCTAAAACAGACGCCGTATTTTTATAAAAAAATTGCGGACGAAAATAATTACCCAATTCGCTATCCAAAACAAGCTTACCGATACGCTAATTTTATTTTAGAAAACATGTCGGAAAATTTTTCAGATGAAGAGGGAGACTTTGTACTGGTGCATATTCCCTTGCTTCAATCTAATTTAAAAGGTGCCGCTAGGGATTATCAAGAATGGGTTGAAAATTATAGTCAAGATTTTGATGTAAAACCCTCTTTGATTTACGCGATTATGGAAACCGAAAGTGCTTTTAACCCTCAAGCGGTTAGTAGATCAAATGCAATTGGTCTGATGCAAATTAAAGCGAATGCGGCAGGCAAAGATGTTCATAATTTAATAGATAACAAAAAAGGAAAACCCTCTGTTCGGTCGTTGTTTGATGCTGAAAATAATATTCGTGTGGGAACGGCTTATTTAGGCTTATTGAATGACGAATATTTATCTGGTGTTAAAAATGAAAAAATCAAAGAAATGATGGCAATTTCTTCCTATAATGGTGGCTTGAGTAGGGTGCTAGCATTATTTGGTAAAACGCCTAAAAAGGCAATTAGAAAAGTAAACCGTATGCACCCTAAGGCAGTTTATAATAAATTGCGTTTTGAACATAAATCACTTGAAACACGTAATTACCTTGATAAGGTATTGCAAGCAAACGCAAAGTATAAAGAGCAATTGAATATTCCATCTGAAAGGTATTAAATCCATGACATCAGCTTACTGGCAAGGCAAGCAAGTTTTAGTGACAGGGGCTGACGGTTTTATTGGTTCGCATCTTTGCGAAAGCTTAGTGAAAGCGGGAGCAAACGTTCGAGCCTTAGCAATTTATAATTCTTTTAACGATTGGGGCTGGTTAGATTCTTCCGATTATCTTGCGCAAATTGAAGTGATTAATGGTGACGTTCGTGATCCATTTTTGTGCCAAAAAATTACCAAAGATTGTCATACGGTTTTTCATCTAGCGGCGTTAATTGCAATTCCATATTCCTATGTAGCCCCTAATTCTTACGTTGAAACCAATGTAAATGGCACTCTAAATATTGCCCAAGCTTGTTTAGATAATGGCGTGCAACGATTGATGCATACTTCAACATCGGAAGTTTATGGCACGGCTCAATATGTGCCGATTGATGAAAAACATCCGCTACAAGCACAGTCACCATATAGTGCGAGTAAAATTGGTGCCGATGCGATGGCAATGTCTTATTTTAATGCGTTCGAAATGCCTGTATCAATTGCACGTCCGTTTAATACTTACGGGCCAAGACAGTCCGCTAGAGCGGTTATTCCAACCATTATTACGCAGATAGCCAATGGCAAAAAACAAATTAAATTAGGTGACACTTCACCGACCAGAGATTTTAATTTTGTCACCGATACCTGTGCAGGAATGATGGCGATTGCGGCGTCTGAACAAGCCGTGGGCGAGACTATTAACATTGGCTCTAACTTTGAAATTTCAGTACAAGATACTTTGGAAGTGATTAAAAATATTATGCAATCAGATGTCGAATTTATTATCGACGAACAACGTTTGCGTCCGAAAGATTCAGAGGTATTTAGGTTGTGGTGTGATAATTCTGTCATTAAAAAAACAACTGATTTTGAACCTAAATACGATATACGTCAAGGCTTGGAAGAAACCATTGCTTGGTTTGTAAATCCTGATAATTTAAAACGTTATAAAGCTGATATTTATAATGTCTAATAAATCGCTGTTTAACTTCATTCGAGACCATTATCAAACCGATGAATTTATTCCTTTGCACGCACCAAAATTTGACCAGCAAGAAAAGACTTTATTAAATGAATGCATTGATTCCACCTTCGTTTCATCGGTGGGTAAGTTTGTGGGTAAGTTTGAGGAACTTGTGGCTAACTATACAGGTGCAAAGTATGCGGTGGCGGTGGCTAATGGTACGATGGGTTTATTCCTAGCTTTAAAAACAGTCGGCGTTGCTGAAGGGGATTTAGTCATTACCCAGTCATTAACCTTTGTTGCGACTGCCAATGCAATTAGTATGTTAGGTGCAAAACCAGCATTTATTGATGTTAGTAAAGAGACAATGGCAATGTGTCCAACCTCTCTGGCACGGTTTTTAGAAGACGAAACCTTTCAGCAAAATGGACAAGCCTACCATCAGCAAACTAAACAAAAAATTTCCGCTTGTGTTCCCATGCACACCTTAGGGTTTACGGCAGAAATGGATTTAATTGTTGCAATCTGTCAACAATATGGTGTGAAAGTGGTTGAAGATGCCGCAGAAAGTTTAGGTAGTTTTTATAAGCAACAACACTCTGGCACATTTGGAGACTTTGGCGTATTTAGTTTTAACGGCAACAAAATCTTAACCACTGGCGGTGGCGGAATGTTGATTACTAATAATCAAGCACTAGCCGAAAAAGCTAAACACCTAAGCACCACCGCTAAAATTCCGCATCAATGGCTGTTTGAACATGATGAGATTGGCTACAATTTAAGAATGCCCAATATCAATGCCGCATTAGGTGTCGCACAGATGGCAAAATTAGCAGGCTTTATTAAAGAAAAGCAAGCGTTAGCTAAAAAATACCTTAATTTCAGCCAAAAAGTGCCCAGGGGGGGTAAAAACCTACCCCCCTGGGCACTTTTTAGGGCAAAAAACACCCAAAAGCCTAATTACTGGTTGAATGCGTTAGTTTTTGAGGGTACAGAGGCAAGAGATTCCTTCTTGGATTCTGCTAATCAAGCGAACATTCAAGCACGTCCCTTGTGGACACCGATGCATCGGCTAGCTATTTACGAAAATGAAATACAGTCCGAACTAATCAATACTGAATGGTTTGCTGAGCGAGTAGTAAACATTCCAAGTGGGGTAAAATGAAAATACCGATATTGTTGATTGGCGGCGGCGGACATGCTCTTTCTTTAATTGATGTGATTGAAGCTACGGACGAATTTAAAGTCAAAGGCTTAGTCGAGGCGGTTGATTCTGATAATACGGAGTTGGTAGGTTATGAAGTAGTCGGTTCAGATAATCAGCTTGAACCTTTAATTCAAAAAATACCGCATTGTATTATTGCCGTGGGTCAAGTAATGTCCGCTTACGTACGCAAAAAATTATTTGAACAATCCAAACAAACATCAGCAATTTTTCCAGTCATAATCTCTCCAAGTGCAAGAATCGCACGCACCGTAAAGCTAGGAGAAGGTGTCTGCATAATGCATCAAACGGTAATTAGTCATTTAACTGAAATCGGTGATAACTCCATCATCAACAACAAAGCGTTGATTGAACACGAAACCCTTATCGGCAAACATTGCCACATTTCAACAGGAGCGATTATTAACGGTAATGTTACGATTTCCGACGAATGTTTTATTGGTAGTGGGGCAATTATTTCGCAAGGAATTCAAATCTGTCAAAATGTAGTTATCGGTGCAGGTACTGTGGTGATTGAAGATATTAACGAAGCTGGAACCTATGTTGGTAATCCTGCGAGAAAAATATCGTGATACCAGCGTGAAAACATTTATTATCGCCGAGGCTGGCGTAAATCATAATGGTAGTCTTGAACAGGCTTTAAAACTGGTCGATGCCGCAGTGAATGCGGGCGCGGACGCGGTAAAGTTTCAGACGTTTAAAGCTGAGAATATAGTCTCAAAAACGTTACAACAGGCGGATTACCAAACTAAAAATACGGGCAAACAACAAAGTCAGTATCAGTTGTTAAAACAGCTAGAGTTATCAGAACAAGATCATCAAACAATTATTGACTATTGCCAACACCAAAAAATTGAATTTATGTCAACACCATTTGATGATGACAGTATTCAACTCTTAGCAGATTTAAACATGACACGCTGGAAAATTCCTTCTGGTGAATTATTGTCAATTCCGTATTTACGAAAAATTGCTAGACTGAATCAGCCAACAATTCTATCGACCGGCATGGCAAGTGTTGAAGAAATTGAACTTGCGGTGAATACCTTATTTACAGCAGGATTATCAAAAAATAATCTCACAATCTTACACGCCAACACCGCTTATCCTACCCCCTTTAAAGATGTTAATTTACGAGCGATGATAACTCTTAAAGACAGGTTTCAAGTAAATGTTGGTTTGTCCGATCACAGTCTTGGTATCGAAGTGCCGATTGCCGCAGTGGCAATGGGGGCGATGATGATTGAAAAACATTTTACCTTGGATACTAATCTATCAGGTCCTGACCATAAAGCCAGTTTAAACCCACAACAATTAACCGCAATGATTCAATCCATTCGCAATGTAGAACAGGCGATGGGTGATGGTAGGAAACAAGCAACAGACTCAGAAGTTGCCAATAAAACTTTGGTAAGAAAACGAATCATTGCTAAGTGCTCGATTCAAAAAGGCGAGGTTTTTAACGAACAAAATATAACCTTAAAACGTGCAGAACAAGGTGAACAAGCGGTTAATTGGGATAGGGTAATTGGTACGAAAGCGATTCAATCATTTGTGGAAGATGAAGGGGTTTATTTATGAAAAAAATAGCCGTTATTACCGCAACCCGTGCAGAGTATGGCTTGCTTTCAAATCTTATTCAACAAATTGATGAAAGTGGCGAGTTATCTCTACAACTTTATGTAACAGGTTCACACCTACAACAGGCTGAAAGCCAATCACTTGCACAGATTAAAAATAGCTTTAATCTTACCGCTGAAATCCCAATTTTAAATGAAAATACCAATTCAGATTTAGAGGTTGCTTTGGCAACCAGTAAAGCCTTAACAGGGTTTGCAAAGTCTTTTGCCGAAAATAAACCCGATATTGTGGTGGTGTTAGGCGATAGGTATGAGTTATTAGGGATTTGTTCCGCCGCCTTGTTAAGTCATATTCCAATTGCCCATATTCACGGTGGCGAAATTACCGAAGGGGCAATGGATGAAGCTATTCGACACGCGGTAACCAAGCTTGCCAACCTACACTTTGTTGCCGCTGAAGAATATAAAAATAGAGTGCTTCAAATGGGCGAGCAACCATCTCGTGTTTTTAATGTAGGAGCGGTTGGGCTAGATGTGATTAATTCAACTACTTTTTTAAATAAACAAACACTTGAAAAAAGTATAAATTTTCCGCTAAACGGTAAAATTATTCTACTGACTTATCACCCCGTTTCTTGGGGTTCAACGATGGGGAAGCTGGTTTTAAATAAGTTATTTTTAGCATTAGAAAAGATAAACAATGTCACTATTATTTGGACGGCTGCAAATGCCGATGCGTTAGGTAATCAGCTTAATAAAACCATTCAACAATGGTCGAAAAAACAACCGAATGTACACTTTGTTAATTCACTCGGTTCTCAACGTTATTTAAGCCTAATGAAAATAGCTGACCTAGTGCTAGGCAATTCATCTAGTGGCATTATTGAAGCCCCCGCGTTTGGCGTGCCAACGGTCAATATTGGTGAACGCCAAGCAGGAAGATTGCGAGCAGATTCGATTATTGATTGTGGAGAGACACAAATAGCAATTAGCCAAGCAATAGAACAGGCTTTTTCAACCGACTTTATTAAACAAGCAAATCAAACTGAAAGCTTATATGGTGCAGGACAAACGGCAAAAAAAATTATTGAACAGATTAACGTTTTTTTAGACGGCGAAAATCTTTTACAAAAGAAATTTAATTCAAATTATTTCTTAAAAGGGGCGGGTAATAAGTGATTGATTTTAATAAATATAATAATTCAGATACCGGCTACCTTATTGTTGGAGAACCTGATGAGTATATGTTTTCAAAAATAGCGTTAAATACAGAAAAGCAACAGCAGACTTTTTATATCTTTATTACGCAAAATGAAGTTAATCAACGAAGTATTGACGACCGAATTAGAGTGGTTGCCTTTTCTGATAACCTTAAAAATGACTTGAATAATTTATTTATACAATTAAACATAGCTGAAATAGAATTGGTTGCCGAAACAGATGATAAAGAACGTCATCAATTTGTTTTTAATCTTCTTAAAGGTGAAGAAGAAAATATTAAATTTTCGCAACAAATGGAATATTCCGTGTTTGTGAAAACGGCTTTTTTAAATAGTTTTCAACTCATCAACCCTCTCATTAATTTTACAAGTTTTTATGATGGGCAAACCGCCGTTGTTTTAGGGGCATCACCATCATTAGATTTACACTTGCCATGGGTTAAACAAAATCAAGATAAGTTGGTTATTTTTGCGGTAGCACGCTTAGCAAAAAAACTCTATCAAGAAAAAATAAAAGTAGATTTTTTTATTGCCTCTGATCCAACAGAAGCCACAAATTCCCATGCAGCAGATTTAGAAAAATTTCAGAATAGTTCGGTATTAATTGCCCAGCATTACGCCTCACCAAGTCTGCTTGAAAAGTGGCAAGGTCATCTTTTATACTGGGGAGCAGAGTTTCCAGATCAGTCTAGAATGTTTGTTGGAGCAAAGAATGTTGAATTGGTTAGCGGAACAGTTGGCAATTTAGCATTGATGTCGGCATTAGGCATGGGCTGTAAAACAGTTTATATGACGGGGATGGATTTATGTTTTGCGGATTTAGCTAATACCCATGAATCTTCTAGTATAGAAGCAAGCAAAAAGCATCAATTTAACGCACCAGAAGAAGTAGAAACTTACCAAGGTACGATTGCAAAAACAACGGTAGAGTTTAAAAAAGCATTAGAAGCATTTAACCCACAAATGCAAAGTTTAGTTAATGACTATGGTTTAGCCGATGATTTTCAAGTTTATAATTTAAGTTCAGTCGCTGGAAGAGTGGTGGGGATAGACTATTTGGATTTTCAAAAAATAATTTTACCCAGTAAAAATAAACATGATATTAAATGTTTTATGGATGGCTTCGCTAGTCATGAAAAAGTTAGTAAAGAGAGAATAAAAAACAAGCAAAAGCACCTTGCTACGTTGAACAAAAATTATAGAGATTTAATTAAAATATGTCAGCAGGCAACAACAATGTTAGCTGGCTATTCGGAATTTTCTGTTGAAATACCAGAGGTTTTTGCTGAATTTTCTCAAAAAGTGGCAAAATTTGAAAAGGGATTGCAAAAATGCTTTAGAGGTGAAGGTGCGGATAAGTTTTTTAAACTTTATGGTTATAAAAACTTTTCAGAGCTATTAAATGTGAGTAATGCATTAGACCTTAATCCACAAGATCCAAAGTTGCTTTACCTATACTTTAAGCTGCTATTTTCATCTTATAACAAGGTTGCATTAGAGTTAATTCAAATATTTGAATTATATTTATCTTAGACTTAGTCAACGGTTATATTTATT
>CAZQYD010000044.1:0-9982 GCA_964597465.1 uncultured Piscirickettsiaceae bacterium
CATCGCGAACAGGAACTAATGAAAAGCCATTTCCATCATCATTATCACGATAACTCTTAACCACCTGATTACCAATAAATGTACCAATAATACCGCCCGCAACCATATCTGAAACCCAATGTTGATGACCTTTTATACCTGATGCAAAAATTACAGCAAGAGCTGAGTAGGGAATTAAATAGTCGTCATACATTTCTTGATATACTTTTGCCATACTAAAATACATGGTGACATGAAAAGACGGCATCGCCGTACCTTTTTGATGGGACTTAAAAATAGGACCACGTGCATTCCCAAAATCATAAGGGTTATCGGTATCCGATTCATAAGAACTTTCCCCTGTTTTAAGGTTATCGTGTGGACGGTTACGCCCTGTTATGGATTTTAAAAAAACATGGCTGACACCGTATGAATAGGTCATTGCTTTCATTGCCATGATAGCGGTTACTTGGCTTTTCTCATCGCCCAACATAAACCCACCTAAATAATGAGCTATTGAGCCAAAAACTAACCAAGAATCCGCTCCACGAGTGATAGGCGAATCATAAACAATCGTAGGCAAAGAATATAAATCAAGTGGGTTTTCAACCTCTTGTTGATAAAAAGAAGTGACCTCTTTATCTACCGCTACCAAAGCACCTACCGCACCCAAATAGCTAAGTGATTGTACTGGATTTTTAAAGGGCGTCACGGCTATATTATATAAGTCGGATGGAATCGTTTTAGTGGACTTTTTAATCACCCCCCAAGCCAAGCTGGTATCAAAATATTCACCTTTTTTAAACTCTGCATAAGATAACGTCGGCATAACAAATGCCAGCAACAATACAACCCTAATTAACATATCAATTTTTCCTTAATTTAAATTAATAACCACTATTTTATCTATTTTTGATTAAAAAGTGCCCAGGGGGGTACCCCCCTGGGCACTTTTTAGTGGGAAATACCGTTAGATATCAATTTCAAGCCACTTATCAATATAACTGAAGTATAGCACCAAATGTTGTGGTTTTTCTTCTAGTTGCTTAAACAAATCGGCGTAGCGTTTTAGTTGTGGCTGATATTTATTTACTTGCGTTTTCAAGAAGTCTGATTCATTAATTGACATTTCAGCAGTATGATAACTGGTTTTATAATCGACAATCCAACGGTGATTCTTTTCATCAACAAAGGTTCGGTCGATAATATGATTGATTGTTTCAGTTTGCTCTTTATCTTCAAAAACCAAACCTGTTGAGCTAATCGGCAACTCATTGGCTGATTCTTTAAAACTTGTGGTTAATGCCCAGCGTATTTTTTTGTTTCGTATTGCGTTTTCTAACGAAACCAAAGTTCGCTTTTCTGCTTCGTCTAATAACTCTCTTGCCACGCTTTGCTGTTGCAACCAGTAACGAACCATGTGTTTAAGTTCGTCATTCAAAACCACTGGCATTATTTGCTGATTACTCCATAGTTCAAACAGCAGGTGAACAAGATTACCGACGGCGGTGACCATTGTTTCTTGCGCATGTTGTTGCGTAATTTTCTGCGGATTAATCTCATGCGGAACAATTTCTGCTAGTTCTTTTTGTTGTGGCTTTTCTATCTTCGCTTTAATCGTAATAAAACATTCTCTATCTATCGGTAAACGAGTGACCAAAGCTTCAACAGATTGCTCTTTCACCCCCTCCACAACAAAGTCTGCTTGTTTTGCTAGCAGAGAAAAAGTTTTCTTTTCACTCTGCCATAAAAGACTTAACAGCGTATTGTTCTGTGGCAATATAGGTTTATCGTCTGCAAATTGTTTTTCGGTATAATCCACGTTAGCAAACAAATGTAGTTGTTGTTTGGCGCGCGTACAGGCAACATAAAGTAATCTTCCTTGTTCGTAGGCTTGCTTTTCTTTTTCGAAGTCTTTCATAAAGTTAACCAAACGTATATCATCTGGATGTGCTTTATTTTTTCCTCTTTGAGCCATCGGCGCGAACACTAGCTGCTCTACGCCATTTTTTTGAAAATGTAACCAGTTGACCAGCTCTTTGTCATCCGACCTACCACGCTTGTTCAATGAGGGTAACATTACATAATCAAATTCCAAGCCCTTTGACTTGTGCATGCTCATCATCTCAATCTGCTTCGACTGTTCACTGGCGTTAGGCAAGGCAAATAATTTATGTAAACTTTCCGACAAGCTAAACATGGAAATTTCGCCATCCTTTTCCTGCTCTAATCGATTTAACATTTGCCAATAAGCATCAACATTTTGCAATAAGCTTGCACTTTCTAATGCTTGTGCAAAATCTAACGCTAACCAAGTTTCTTGAACTAATGCTTGCCAAGACATTAAACCTATATGAGAAATAGCATTTTCTAAAATACCAAACGCTTGATTAAGCCTTGCTTGTCCTTCGATTGATAATTCCGCAAAACCTTGTTGATGATGATTTTGTAAAACAGACCAAACAGTTTGATAGCGTGTTTTAGTTCCATTCAAGACATCATCAAATAACGTGGCTAAATCCTTTAGCCCCAATCCTATCGAAGGCGTTCGCAACAAAGCAATCCAAGCTGGGCGATCACCTAGATGTAACAAAGCACGGGTTAAGGCTTCTAAATCTTGAATTTCTTGGCGTTCCGCTAGGGTTTCGATTTCAATCGCTCGAAAGGCAATTTTTTCAACTTTTAATAATTTAGCTATCGGTACTAACACCGATTTTGTTTTTGCTAAAATACCGATGGTTTCATGTGGCTGTTTTATTTTCAGAATTGTTTTTAATTGTTCAATAAATTCAATCACCGATGAGTCATTCGATTGATTCAGCTGCCAGTGCGTGGTAACCGCTTGATTCATGTTTGTCGAAAAAGCACTTGACGGACTATAACAAACCGCCCCTTTTTCAATTTTATTTTGCTTTGGCATGACCTGTTTAAAGGTTTGATTGACCCAGTCCACCACACCTAGATTTGAACGAAAATTGATAGTTAATCGTTGTTGTTGCAATGGAAACTGCCCAATTTTTCCCTGCCAAGCTTCTAAAAAATTGCCAACTTCTGCTTCTCGAAAACGATAAATAGACTGCATCGGGTCGCCAACAATAAATAGCGTATGATTATCTTCAAGCGACCAACCTGCAATCAGTTTTTTTAACAACACAAACTGACTAACCGAGGTATCTTGAAATTCATCTACCAATAAATGCTGAATTTGATAATCTAAACGTTGTGCTAAATCGGTTGGTTCGTCTTCTTCGCCTAACGCATCTGATGCCGCTTGGGCTATTTCAATAAAATCGCTAGTATTATGTTGTCCAAACACCAATTTTAAATGTGCTGCGGAGGTCATCAGTAACAGCCATAAGTCCTCAACTCCTTGCCATTGTTGAGCACTATACTCGGTATTTGGCAGGTTAATAATCTGCAACAAATTCTGTCCCAACTGACCGTCAAAATTTTTTAATTCTAAGTCCTCAAGACAACCTTTTAATTGTTTTTTAAGTTCCTTTTCTGCTTTTGTTGTCGCCTTGACCGTCGCATTTTTTCGCACCTCACCTTTTTGTGTAAAGGTAGTTTCTACCAAGGTTCGGATATTTGGTAAATCTGCTAAGCTAGGGGTAAAAAAATCAATCTCTTCTAATCCTACGATTTGATCAATTAAGATGCTAATTTCTAGCAATTTTTCAACCGCTGGCGAAATCGTACGCATTAAATCAGTAAATTCCGTTTCAACCAAGCTTTGCAAAGCAAGATTAAACGCTGGCAATTCAATTCCTGAATGCATCGAACGTAACAACGGCATCCACTGGTCACGCTTCGCCAGCATTCCCGCAATCATTCGTTCCGCTGCTTGACGGTTACCATTTACCAACCCCATCAAATTGGTAATTTGACTTGATAAATGTTCGGTATTCAAGGTCTCACGGGCGGCAAGGATATAATATTGACTGGCATCTAAACTAACCCCTGTCTGTCCACCAAGTTTCGACAACAAAGGCATCATCCCAACTAAATAACTGTTAAATGAATCCAAGGTACGAATCCGTAAACGGTGTGGGTTTTCTAAGAGATTCCAGCCACGTTGTGCATTATTTTGCAACGCCATCTGTGCTAAATGCCAAGTATTTAGCTGATACAAACCTTTACCAGCTGCCTGCTGTTCACTCATCGCAACACAATCATGCAAGGCTTCCAAAATACGCAACTGCATTTCCGAAACTGCTTTTTTGGTATAGGTCATCGCGACAATCTGCTCTGGCTGCTCAACCACTGCCAATAAAGCTAAAAAACGTTGCGTTAATAAAGATGTCTTGCCAGAACCAGCAGGAGCTTGCACAATAAAAGAGCGT
Source organism: uncultured Piscirickettsiaceae bacterium (assembly GCA_964597465.1). GTDB lineage: Bacteria > Pseudomonadota > Gammaproteobacteria > Thiomicrospirales > Thiomicrospiraceae > Hydrogenovibrio. The sequence goes on from CAZQYD010000044.1 coordinate 4,323, forward strand.
GCGGGATTAATCGATTCAAAACGGGCTAAGCCATCTTCTAGATTAAAATCTTGTTTGAGATTTGTGTAAATATTTAGCATTTCATAATGGTATGAATGGCACCTAGGTAGGGGCATTTTTTAGAGTGATGAATTCAAATAATTAAAGATAGATAATTTTAGATAAGTAAAAAAAACACTAACTTATCTAAAATTAAGTTCGGTTGTTAGTTTATCCGTAAACAGACTCTTTACCGTAATTTTTCACTAAAAGTGCATAGAAAATAGCACGATATTTATTGCGGTTCGAACTGCCCATTTCCTCACAAACAGTCGCAATTGCAGCATCCAAATCGGCGTCGCTATTTGATAATCCTAGCTTCTTTTGCAACAGATTTTTGCGTACTGTTTCAAGCTCAGAACTATCACTACAAGAAACAGTTTCGGCATCTTTGTTATAGATTGATGGTCCTAATCCTCTAGTAACCTTTTCAATAAGCTCAGCAGAAACAGAAAGCCCTAACTCTTTCGCATTTTCTTGATACTTTTCGATTTTTTCGTCTAATTTTCCCATTTTTTACTACCTTTATTTACAGTTAAAAAATCATTATTTGAACATTTTACCCAGCATACCAAGTATGCCACTGGTGCCGCCGACACTAGCAAGTAAACTCTCAAGCCCACCTTCACCAGGAGACATTTTATCTACCATACCGGGAAGCACTTCTGCTAACGCATTTTTAGCAGATTCTTCAGACAAGCCTAAGCTTGATGCAAACTGAGACACTTTATCCGCACCCAATAGCTCTGTAATAGAATCGGCAGAAATTGCTTGATTGTCACCCGAGCCTACCCAAGAAGAAACGATATCACCCAAGCCTCCCCCTGCCGCACCAGAAAGCATCTGAGCGATTCCTCCGCCACCTTCGCCAAAGATTCCTCCCAAAGCATCTGTTATTTGGTTCGAATCTAAATTCGATGTTGCACTATCACTATTTTGTTGGATTAAATTTGCACCCGCACTTAATAAACTAGCTATATCCATTTTTATTTTCCTTGATTTACTTGATTTAGTTTTTGGTTAATTTGATTACTTTGTTGTTTTTTTAGGCTTCTTCTTTTTGGACTTATCTTTTTTACTGTTAGATTTCTTTTTCTTTTCTTTAGATTTTAATTTTTTATCTTTAGTTTTTGTCGAAGTTTTTTTGGCTTTTTTATCCTTAGACGTCGTATTTTTTTTGTTCGTCTTAGTATCGGCAGACTTACTGGTTTTAGAGTTTGTTACCTTCTTAACCTTCGCACCATTTTTCGTACCATTTTTGATATTTGCTGACACTTGTTTTCCGACTCCTTTAACACGGTCACTTAAATCTGAAAACGATTTAAATTTTCCTTTTTTTCTTTCTTTTAAAATAGCGGCAGCTTTAGCTTCTCCAACACCATTAATTTCCATTAATTGCGACTTACTCGCTTTGTTCATCTGGCTTAAATTCATCGAAAATGTGGCGGTTGAAACTAATATTAAAAGCCCAGCAAAAATATATTTCATCATCAATATTCTCCTAATTGATTCTAATTCTCTATTGGTAGAGATGAGTTTCATTATACGATTTATTTTTTTAAATGCTATCTATTTTTCGATTCGGGTAATCTTAATGCCAATAAGCAACCTGCATATTTCAAGTCATCTTCTTTTTCATAGTTTAAATCGGCATTTCCAACTCTAATTGAGACAACTAAATCAGTAATCTGTTGTTTTAAATGGTCAATAGTTTCTTGCCAAGTACATTGATAGAAAATACTTTTTTCATTTTCGGTTTCTTTTTCTAACTTCACTTGTGCGTTAATTAATTCATTGTTTTCTGAAAACATCGACAACCTTACACCATCATCACTATGAATTAGACCATAACCAAACCCAGCTACATCTTGAATAGGAGCATGCAAATAAACAGCTAGCTGTGGCTTTTGGATAGGATTTTTTTTGATTTCAACCACCGACGCAACACCTGTTTTGTAATCAATAATCAACGTTCTACCTTCTACTTCATCTATTCTGTCAATTTTAATACTGAAAACCAACCCTTCAATATTGAGTTGATATTCCTCTTCAAAACCAACCACCTTAAAACTCGGTCGTGTTTTTTCGAGTTCAAGCCATTCAAGTACAAGACTTAATATACGCTTATGCTCTAGTTGTAAAAAATGTTCATCATAACTATTTTTAACCTTCTCAAGCTCGTCCGCAATAATTTTATCAACCACTGATTCTAGTTTATCGGCAAGTGATATTAAACAAGATTGCGTTTTCACTTCTTGCCAAAATAGTTCCAAAACCCGATGAATCAAATTACCTAATTGATTTTTTTGCACACCATCCTCAACGGCTTCTAATTGCGTTTTCGTGGCAAGACGATAATCAAAAAATGCCATCAAAGGACAAATCGCTTGGGCGGCAATAAAGCCCGAACCACCCTTCACTTCTGTGCCTTCTTTCAACGGTGGCGCTTGGTTATCAAGATGTTTTTCAACGGGCTTAGCATTAGAATTAAAATTGGATAATGACTGTTCAGCAAGCGTTTGGTAGCGAACAGAATTAAAAGATTTAAACTGATTTTTAAACGTATTTAAAACAGGCGATAAAATTTGCTCACGCCCTTCAATCATCTGAGAATACGACCAAACAATGTTAGCCGATGATTTAGCTAAACGCTGCGTTAACGTTTGTGCATAAAGTAGTTCACGGCTAGCATCAGCACGTGGAATTTTATATTCACGCTGAAGAGCCATCGGTAAAAACGGATTTGGATTGGCTTCCCGTGCCCAAGCTTCTCCTGTCATTCCCATCACCCACAAACCATCAAACTGCTGACCGCCTGCTTCGAGCATTCCCATAATTTGAATTGGTGATTCACCGACATTTTTAGGCTGAAAAACCTGCTCCGTTAAAAAACGTTCTAGTAGGCTAAGCCAGTTTTGCATGGTTTGTTGTTTTTTAGGAAAAATTTGATTCTTAAAAGCTTCTAAACTATGTAAAAACGCCTCCTTTTGCTGAAATTCATGACTGGTTAAGGCTCTAGAACCCACTTTATTCGCCCAATCCATGCTTGAAAAACAACTTAACAAGCTATTTACGAACTCAACACTGCTTATTTTGCTACCCCCCTGGGCAGTTTTTAGTGAAGAAACTAGCTTTTCCTGTAAGATTTTAGGGAATTGAACATTTTCTTTCCCTGCTTTCATAAACTCAAGCATTTGCTTAATCGAAACCTTTGCCCATTGCCAGCGTCTTAAACTAACATCTAGGTTTTGACGTGCTAATATATCGCCCGTTGTATAGGGTGAGATTAACCAATTTGAAAAAAACTCATAGTTCACTTTCTTTTCTGCACTTAACAAAACTTTAACCAACGACAATCCATGCTTAATCAACGCAAAACTTGATAATGACTGACCAAGAGAAACATTATAAACAGGACTGCCCAGCCAATTTTGTTGTTGCGACTGCAAAAGTATTTGCTGATTTTTCCACGCTAATTCGTCCAGAGCCCAAGTTAAGTTTTGTTGTACCTCTTCAATATTAGGAGCAACAATCGCAATGTTTTTTTGTCCATCCTGCACTAATCCAAACGCCCAACTTGCCGCCTGCTGTGCTTCAGACATTTCATCACTGGTTGATAGCAACAGCATATCCTTCTGTGGCTTGACCTGTTCAAACTGGGGAACGTGTTTAACCGTAACACCCTTTTCTACCAAACAATTTAACCATTGTTGTAAATAGGGTGTCACTTCATCAAAACCATGCAAATGTATTTCTGTAAAACTAACCGATGACTCTGCAAACCAGCGGAGTTGTTGCTGAATTTGTAAACTTTCATCCCAATAATTATGTTTGTTTAAAAAATCAAGATACTGTGCTTTTAAAGCTAAAAACAAACTCACTTCTTCGCTTTGAAACTGCTCATCAAGTAGTTCATCATCTAGGTACTCATTAAAAAAAACCCAAGCTTGATACAGTTTTTTAGCAGTCTCTGCCTGGTTTAACAATGCAGACACATCCGACTTAGACAACAAGCTTTCCCAAACTAATTGAGCCTCAAAACTAGACAACACCTTGCTTGGCAAATTTGCTAGCGACAACTGCCCCAACAATAACTGCTGATCTTGCCAACTACGCCAAAACGCTTGCCAAGTAGTAATATTAGGTGTAATAGCTACCTGTAATTTCGCGAGTGAACCTCCAATTAAATACGATTTTAAGAATTGTGCTAAGCGACTATTAACAGAAAGATGTAGAATGTTTTGAGATACTTGTTTCATAAGGAACCTTAACAGATGGCTGAACCGCTGAAAAACCAACTGAATTTAGAATTATTAAAACCAATTGTAACCTTTATAAAACAGCTAAATCAAAATTTTAATGACACACAATTTCTCTCGCTAACCTTTGATGAGCAGTGGGCTAATTTAGCACTAAAACAACGCTACCGAAAAATCAGCAACAGTTTTAAAAAAACACTACCTGCCGACTATCCAACTGCGGTACAGATGCTCGCAACAGCATCGCAAAAGTTCACCGGATTTGAAACGCTTTTTTTCCCAGATTTTATCGAAGCATACGGCTGGCAAAACCCACAAAACTTTAAAGACTCCATGCACGCAATCGAACAAATGACTGCTGGCTCGTCTGCTGAATTTGCCATTCGACCATTTATAACGCATTACCCCGAGAAAACCTTTCGCCAGCTCCGCATTTGGACAAGCTCAAATAACCACCACCTAAGAAGATTAGTAAGCGAAGGCACACGCCCAAAACTGCCTTGGGCAAGCCAGTTACACGCATTAATAAAAGATCCATATCCAAACATTACACTACTCGAAATTCTCAAACAAGACGCCAGTAAATATGTTCAAAAAAGTGTCGCCAATCACCTTAACGACATCAGTAAAGACCACCCTAATAAAGTATTGAGTATTTGTAAAGATTGGCAAGGACTAAGCCCTCAAACCGATTGGATTATCAAGCACGCCTGTCGCACACTGTTAAAATCTGCACACCCTACTGCCATGCAATTATTTGGGTATCGAGACCCCAGTAAGCTAATCGTTTCAACATTCCAATGTGACCAACAAGTTAAACAAGGCGAAAACTTAGACTTCTCATTCCGACTAACGGAAGAAGAGCCGAAAAAACGGATCGGGAAAACAAGAATTGAGTACGCCATTGACTTCATGAAAAATAACGGTAAACAAAACAGAAAAATATTTAAAATCGGCGAATCAGATTATCAACGACCTCAAAAAAAAATTAACAAATCCTTTTCGTTTAAAGCCATATCAACAAGAAAATACTACACAGGAGAGCACAGGTTAATCATTTTAATTAACGGACAGGAAAAAGGCGTTAAAACGTTTTATTTAATCTAAAACCACATCCTTATTTAAGGAAACGCTTAACAACTAAGATTATTTAATACTGGTAAAAAGTGTCGCTATTTTCTCAGCCTAATTCTAACCTTAGTTATTAAGCGGTTCCTTAAAAATAAGACAAAAAAAAACCCAAACTATTAAAAGCTTGGGTTTTTTGAATGTGGTGCGGAAGGAGAGACTCGAACTCTCACACCAAGGGCACCAGAACCTAAATCTGGCGTGTCTACCAATTCCACCACTCCCGCGTGAGAG
>CAZQYD010000045.1:0-9778 GCA_964597465.1 uncultured Piscirickettsiaceae bacterium
AGAAATTCGGAATTAAAGCAAAAAAGGCGTTGTTCTAGTTATCTAGAGCAACGCCTTTTTTGCTTTAAAACTAAGCTATTTAAATAGTGGTGTTTTATTGACTATTTTGCAGAATAATTCGGCTGTTTTGATGGTATCGTATTCGGCAGAGTGGGCTTTGGAATTATCCCATTCTATTTCGGCGTATTCCATTGCTTTTGCCAATACGGTTTGCCCATAGACTAGTCCAGCTAGTGAGACGGTATCAAACGTGCTGAATTCGTGAAAAGGGGATTTTACTTTAGTTCTTTCTGAAGCTTCTTTAACGAAACCTAGGTCAAAAAAGGCGTTGTGTCCTACTAAAATTGCACGGGTACAGTCTGTTTCTTTGAGTTGTTTTTTGATGGGTTCAAAACATTTTTTAAGGGCATCTTTTTCTTGAATAGCCATTCTAAATGGATGGGTAGGGTCTTCTACACCGATAAACTTTAATGCTCCCTTGTCTAGCTTTGAGCCTTTAAAGGGTAGAACATTGGCTTTGATTGTTTGGTCTGGGCTGATGATTCCCTCGGCGTCCATTTTTAAGGTGACGACGGCGATTTCAATCAGAGCATTTGTTTTTGCATCAAAGCCAGAGGTTTCGACATCTACGACCACGGGTAAGAACCCACGGAATCGATCTTTAATATGGGTAACTTTATTTGTCATATGTTTTTTATCAGAATCTTTGATTTTCTATTTTGGTTGTAGTTTTTTTGTCTTTCAACAGGGAGCTTGGAAGTGCTAGCATTCTCGAATCCTTGTTCAATAAACCAGTCATTTGTTTGGGTAGTTAAAATGAATAGTTTACTGTGTTGGCGATGAATTGCTTCTTTTGTCGCCATTTCTAATAGTTGCTTACCAATGTCATCACCTTGATAGGTTGGGTCAACAACTAGACTGGCAATCTCTGCATACTCGGTGTTGATGGAATAAATTGCGGAACAACCTATGATTTGTTGGTCAATTTTGGCAACGATGAAGTTATCTAATTCTTTTTTTATCGACTCTTCTGTCCTTTCAATCAAAATCCCTTTTGCTTGCAGTGGTTTGATTAGTTTTAGAATGCCGCCGATGTCGTCATTGGTTGCGGGAGATAACTGGTGGTATCTGTCGGTATAAATAAGCGTGCCGATTCCATCTCTGGTAAAAAGTTCTAACAACATGGCACTTGGATTGTCTTGTGGGAGAAGGTGAACTCGTTGTACAGTTGGACTTACGGCAAGTGATTTTGTTAATAGATTCTTGATTTCAGATGGCAGTGTTTTGCCGAGCTGTTTATTTAATTCGGTAATATCTAATGATTTTGGTAATTTGTTAAGATTTTGCTGCTCTGTAAATATTATTAATTTGTCAGCGGCTAAGCCTTCAGCGATGGCATAGGCTTGCTCTAATGTATTTAGATTGAAAATTTTCCCCGTGGCAGAGTAGGCTAGGGGAGTAATTAAGCAAATTTGTTTACTCTCTAAGCAATCATTTAGTGCTTGAGTATTAATCTGTCTTAAAGCACCCGTGTTTTTAAAATCTACGCCATCAATGACGCCTTTCGGTTTGGCACTAATCCAGTTGCCTGAAACAATTGCCAGAGGGGTATGTTGTTCTGCACAAGCTTGTGAAAAAACGGCTTCTATTTTTGAGCGAACTAAACCGACGGTTTGTTGTATCGTTTGCATTTGGTTTTGGTCGGTTATACGTATGTTTTGGTGAGTTTTCCACGAAATGTTTTTTTGCTGAAGAGATTGGTCTATTTGCAGGGTTGCACCAAGAGTAATAACGATTCTTAGCCCAAGGTTATTTAATAAAACAACGTCCTGTGCAAATTGTAACAAACTGTTTTTTTGTTCTACAATTTGACTAGGCAGATAGAAAACTACCGTTTTATCCCGGTGTTGCGAGATGTATGGCGACGCTTGACGTAGATTTTTAATAAAATATAATTCAGATTCAAGCATAACTATGGGATAATTAACGGTTAATATAAAACATAAGTATAACCCAAATTACGGTCAATTATGAATTGAAATAGTTGTTTGGGGATTTAATTGGTCTGAGGAGACGTTAATGCCTGAATATAAATCACGAACGAGTACCCATGGTCGAAATATGGCGGGTGCTAGAGCACTTTGGCGTGCAACTGGAGTGGGAACGAAAGATTTTGGAAAACCAATTATCGCTATCTCTAACTCGTTTACTCAGTTTGTGCCAGGTCATGTTCACCTTAAAGATATGGGGCAGATGGTTGCTCGTGAAATTGAAAAAGCAGGCGGCATAGCTAAAGAGTTTAATACGATTGCGGTTGATGATGGTATCGCAATGGGACATGATGGAATGCTGTATTCTTTACCTTCAAGAGATTTAATCGCTGATTCAGTTGAGTATATGGTTAATGCCCATTGTGCTGATGCTTTGGTGTGTATTTCTAATTGTGACAAAATAACGCCAGGAATGATGATGGCGGCGATGCGTCTTAATATTCCGACCATCTTTGTAACGGGCGGGCCAATGGAGTCTGGAAAGGCAATGCTTGGCGGGTTGGAGATAAAATTAGACTTAGTTGATGCAATGGTGATGGCGGCTGATGATGAATTTACAGATGAAGAAGTAAATGAAGTTGAAATTTCTGCTTGCCCTACCTGTGGCTCTTGCTCAGGTATGTTTACCGCGAATTCGATGAACTGTTTAGCAGAAGCATTAGGAATGGCTTTACCGGGTAATGGTTCAACGCTAGCAACACACTCCGATAGAAAAATGTTATTTGATGAGGGTGCAAGAATAATTGTTGATATTACCAAACGTTATTACGAAGAGGATGATGAGTCTGTTTTACCTCGTTCAATAGCAACGTTAAAAGCTTTTGAAAATGCAATGGCAGTAGATGTTGCGATGGGAGGGTCTACTAATACGGTGCTGCATTTATTAGCAATAGCTAAAGAAGCTAAGGTTGATTTTAATATGGCAGACATGGATGTTATTTCAAGAAAAGTACCATGTTTATCAAAGATTGCTCCAAATTCTAAAATATATCATATGGAAGATGTACATCGTGCAGGGGGGATTATGCGAATTCTCGGAGAATTAGACCGAGGAGGTTTAATTCATACCGATGTTAGCACGGTTCACTCTAGAACAATGGCTGAAGCATTAAAGAAATGGGATATTTCCCAAACAGATGATGAAGATGTAAAATTGTTTTTTAGAGCCGCACCAGGAAATGTAAGAACTACAGAAGCGTTTAGCCAGTCAAAACGTTGGAAAACATTAGATCTTGATGCTAAAAGTGGTTGCATTAGAAGTGTGGAGCATGCCTTTACCCAAGAAGGTGGCTTAGCTATTTTATATGGAAATATTGCACTTGAAGGCTGTATTGTTAAGACCGCAGGAATAGAGGAAGAGTTGTTTGTTTTTCACGGTGTTGCAAAAATTTATGAAAGCCAAGATTCAGCTGTCGCTAGCATTCTTAATAATGAGGTTAAAGCAGGGGATATTGTTTTAATTCGTTACGAAGGGCCTAGAGGCGGGCCGGGAATGCAGGAAATGCTTTATCCAACTAGCTATCTTAAATCTAAAGGCTTGGGTAAGGTTTGTGCATTATTAACGGATGGGCGGTTCTCTGGAGGGTCTTCAGGCTTGTCAATAGGGCATGTATCACCAGAAGCGGCTGAAGGCGGTAATATTGGTTTGATAGAAGATGGAGATATCATTGAAATTGACATCCCAAATCGTGCGATTAATGTAAGATTAACTGACGAAGAGATTTCTGAGCGTAGAAAGAAAATGAACGCAAAGGGAGCCGTGGCTTGGAAACCTGTTGAACAACGCCCTAGAAGAATAAGCCCAGCATTAAGAGCTTATGCCGCAATGGCTACAAGTGCGGCTTACGGTGCGGTTAGAGATGTCTCTCAGATAGAACGGCTTTTGGATAATGATTGATAAACCATTTGATTGGTGGCTAACAAATTGTGTTGCCAGCAGTTACGAATTAACTTTGAAAAGGAAATGTTATGTTTGCAGATAAACTTTCACCAGAACAAAGACAGGTTGTTTTTGATTTAGCGGTTAATTTAGCTAATGCAGATAATGATTTGTGCAAAGAGGAAATTGAATACTTACAAAGTTTCTCTTCAGCCTTTGGTATTAAGTATGACTTAAATAAAGAGATTCATGATTTTGATGACTCGCTTACGCTATTTTCTGATAGAAAGAGTAAGGTGATTCTTTTGCAAGAGCTTCTTAAATTATCGTATAAAGATGGTCATTTTGGCAAAGAAGAGCAGGATAAAGTTTTTATGATTTCTCAAAAGCTGGGATTTAACAATCTTGAATTAATTTTAAAAATTGAGAAATGGGTAAGAGACGGTGTGAACTGGCAGTATGAAGGTTTACAAATGATAGAGAATTAAGACGTTAAAATTATTCGATGGATATAAAAAAACCCACATAAAGTGGGTTTTTTTATATCCATCTAGGCTTGATTATTCTCTATAGCCTGGGCCATCAAGTTCAATGCCATTTGACATATAAGCTTGGAAGAACTCCAAGTTTTTATAGGTTTCAGACTGCGCTTTAAATGGTACGGCACGCATATTTTTTTGGCAACCACCATAACGACGGTGCAATGTTCCAAGGTTTTTCCATTTAGCACGGAATACAGGGAAGTGGCTTGTATGACCTAAATTAGGTGATAACAAGTTAGCTCTTGCTTTTTTTCCTGCATTATATGTGTGACATTTTGCACAAGATAGGTTGAATTGTCCACGTGGTTGAACGTAAAACTCTTGTCCTGCAAGAAATGCTTTTTTAGCACCTTCAGAAGTGATTTTTACATTAATTTTTTGTCCACGCGCACTGTAAGCATAAAAAGCAGAAAGTTGGGCTAACTTACCTTTCTTCCATTTAAATTTCTTTAAGCCTGCTTTTGTTCTGCATTTATTGAGTTCACCTTCAAGCGTTTCAACTTGATTGCTTTTGTCATTAAATAACGGGTATTTATTTCGTACCTTAGTAACGTCGTCACCAAAACACTTGTCATACACAGCTTGATCTTTATTATAAAGCTCTTCACCGGCATCAATTGCATCTAAGTAGGGTGGAAATTCTTCTGCAGACTCCCACTGAGCAAACTTATCTGCTGAGTAATTATAAGCACCGTGCCTATAATTTTCGAATTTAATATTAGGATTTTTCTTCATAAAATAATCAACTAGTTGTTGACGACTTTGTTCAGGATCCACTGTTGCAGCCATAGAAACTGTAGCTGTTGCGCCTAATAAGGCTATTAGCATTAACTTCTTCATCTTCTTCCTCCGATGAAAGCTCTTTTTTTAAAAGTATTATTATGTTTTTTATTATTATATTTTGTGACCTGTGTAAATAATTACACAGGTCATCAATTCAACTTAATTTATTTAAGTTTAATTGTTTTTGAACCTTTTCCACCAGCATTGTCAGATAGGATCAAGGTAACTTTATCACCTTTTTCTGCTTTAACTCTTACTTTCATGTAAGGGTTAGCAGATACCGCACCAGACCATTGTGCATCAATTGCATCAGCGCCGTTTACGCTAACTTTAACGATGTCAATGTACTTAGCTGGATAAGGCTTTCCAGTTTTTTTGTTCATACGAACACCAGATTCCATTGGGTGTTTAATTAGCCCTTTGATATCTGCCATGCCGCCTTTTGATTTTCCACGCATTCTAATTTTAATAGCCATGTGTTTTTCCTTTAATTTTGAAGTATTTTCAGTTATTCAATGGTGTAGGGTATTAACCTCCACAACCACCGATTGTTACTTTAACTTCTTGTTCTGCTTTATAAAGTTTACCATCCGCTTTTACAACGGCGATTACATTTTGTGTTGCACCCATTTTGATACGAGTTGACACGTAGCCAATTGCAGCACCAGAGAAGTTGTATACACAAACTAAAGGTTGTGGGTTTTTACTAGCTAGGATTGAGATTGACTCAACACCTGGCATTTTTGATGCATCAACGGTAACAGGTGTTACGGCACCATTTTCTGCGATTGAAGGTGCTTTAATGGCGAAATCACCAGACTTAGCAGCTGTTGAAGAACCATAAACACCAGTAATAGCGTCGTCAGTTGTTTTTGCTGTAAAAGCTTTTTTGTTCCAATCTGCTAAAACAGTTGAAGGTATTAATAGACCAGCGTTAACTGCGACAGCTGTCGCACCAGTTGCTAGTGTACCTTTTAAGAAAGATCTACGTTTCATTAGGCTTTAAACTCCCATTTAAAGTATTAAAAAAAAATTACAGTTCGTAAATAAAATCAACAATTTTATTAATTTCATTGTCTGTAAGAATACCGTTTTTACCAAACGGTGGCATCATGCTATCTTTAACTTCTGTACCAGGTTTTCCCCAGAGTTTATCAAATAACTTTTGGCGATCCGGATAGCGTAACTTCATTGCTACGATCATCGGACCAATCGTTCCTGCTAGGTTACCGCCTTTCATTGCATGACAAGCAAGACAGTTTCCTTTTGATCTTTTAAAAGCTAATTTTTTCCCTGCTTCTATTGCTCCTTTATCAGCCGAATGAGATGTTAAAGGTGTAAATATTACCGCAGTTGAAATTACAAGAACAGAAAGTAATTGCTTAGTTTTTGACTTCAACATTTTTATCCTCCTAGAAAGACCTTTCATGAAGGTCTCCTTATTATGCTTCCTATTTTAAAATAGGTTATGGTTCGAATTTTTAAATTCTTACAGTGATAGGTTACTCGTCTAGTGGGTAGTTCGCAAGCATTTTATGCGTTTTTGGGATTACAATATTTAATGGAGGGGAAAAATAATTTGATAATAAGGGTTTTTATGGCGTTTTACAAGGGAATTTTGGGGTCACTTATCGGGTAGTAGCTTGATAATATTTTTTTCAAGTCTATCTAAGCTTATGTAAAATTGTGTTTTTTTATCCTGTTCAATTTTTTTTGCTTGTTTTGTAAGGTGTAGGCTCTTCTTGAGGTTGCCAATGTTGAAGCTTGCTAGTGCTTCATAGTAATAAGACTTACTTTTATTACCGATGTTTGCATATAGTAGTGCCAGCTTAGTATAAAGTGTATATTGGTAGAAAAAATTCGGCGTTTTATCAGTTAGTAGTTTAATTGCTTCGTTGCTTTTGTTTTTTGTTTGTAGCATTGTTGCATAATAATATGGCAGGCTAAAATCATTTGGGTAGAGTTCGATAAGGTATTTAAACTTTTTTTCAGATTCGTTTGGGTTGTTTAATGCAGTTTGATTGGCAAGTTGAATTTTGTAGATTCTTTCTTGTGGATTCAGTTTAATTGCTTTTTTTAAACAGTTTAAGTTTTTGTCTTTTGATAAATTTTGTAAATAACAAGATTCACTGTTAGAAAGGTTAAGCTGTTGTAGAGCATCCTTGTCAATTTTTGGTTTGTTAGGAAGAGAGGCTATTCTGAGCTGAATTAACCTAAGAGTTTTATTGATAAAGCCAGTGTTTGGCGATGCAATTTTAAAGGCTCTATCTGCTGATTTTGCTAATCTAGTTTGGGTAACTGGATGGGTTAGTAAAATTTCAGGGGGGCTAGCACCATAAACTTGGCGTTCTTGCTCTAAACGACCAAAAAACTTTGTCATAGCGTGTGGGTTGTAGCCTGCATTGTTTAGGTATTTAATACCAATATAATCCGCTTCAGCCTCATGTATTCGGGAGTTTTTGAGTTGGTTTTGAATATTAAGTCCCATACCGCCAATATAAGTTGCTAATCCAGCACTAGGATTTTGTGAGCCAACGAGTATTGCGGCAATTAAGGTCGCGATGCTACTCACACTGACACTACTTTGGTATTCGTAGGTTCTGGATAGGTGTCTGAGAGTAACGTGGGCGATTTCATGTGCGATAACCGATGCTAATTCGTCTTCAGATTCTGCCGCCATAATTAAACCAGTGTGAATGCCAATGACGCCATTTGGGCCAGCAAAGGCATTAATTTCATCATTGTTTATGACTTGAAAACTGAAGTGTCTGTTTTCACCTGTTTCGGCAATTATTTTGGCACCGATACGACGGACGTAGCTAAGTATGATGGGGTCTTTAACAAGATCGTAGTGTTGGTATAGTGCGGTTGAAAAGGCTCTACCTAATGCTGTTTCCGTTTGTGAATCGTATTCTTTTAAGTCAGACGCACCTAAATCAGGCAAATTAGATGCTTTTACATTAATAGAACAGAATATTAGGATTAAATAGAGACCTTTGCATAAATGGATGCACAAATTAAAATGGCTAAATTTCATCTTCTTTTACCTAAAAAAACACGCAATACCCCAGGGCACCTTCTCTTAGCTTTCGCTAATTCACCTTGTAGCGAACTATTACGCTTATTTTTTAGGCAAAATAAGGAAAAATTTATCTCATTTTTATTCGCACCGCATTTATGCAAAGGTCTCAAGTAAATACTTAGAATTCGAATTTTAGCATTCCTTTTCCATGACTTTAGAAGACTGATAATATATCATACATATCTCGTCGTAAACAAATTTGAATAGGCATTTAAAATGAAACCATTTGAAAAGGGTATCTACCTTCTTCCGAACGTGATGACAACAACCGCACTTTTTGCAGGTTTTTTTGCAGTAATATCGGGTATTAATGGGGAATATGAGTTAGGTGCCATTGCAATATTTGTAGCAATGATTTTTGACGGCTTAGATGGACGAATTGCGAGAATGACCAATTCTTGCAGTGCATTTGGTGCGGAATATGATAGCTTAGCGGATATGATTTCGTTTGGTTTAGCGCCTGCACTATTAATGTATCAATGGGCATTAAGTGATTTTGGTCAATTGGGTTGGATTATTGCATTTATATATACCGTCGCTGCCGCATTAAGGTTGGCAAGATTTAATACGCAAGTTGGTATTGCTGACAAACGATATTTTCAAGGATTACCGAGTCCTGTCGCCGCTGCGTTATTAGCATCGTTTATTTGGATGGTCGAAACCAATGCTATTGACACTGGTCTTGAAGCATATTTAGCCTTATTTTTTACGTTAGTAACAGGGCTGATGATGGTTAGTAATATTCGTTTTGAATCGTTTAAAGAATTTAGCCTTAAAAATAAAGTACCTTTTGTAACGCTATTACTTGTGGTGTTGGTTTTTTCTATTATTGCTTTAAAGCCTGCGATGTTGTTGTTCATTATTATTTTATCTTATACGCTTTATGGCGTGATAATGACTTTAGTTACGCTGAAAAAAACGCGACTTGCTCGTAAAGAAAAGGCGGCATTAAAATCGACAGATTCAACTCAAAACGATGATAAATAACCACTCTCTCGCTCAGTTGGGGTTGCAACCAATGCAGTTGAATGCCCGTTTTCGAAAGAGTGAAACCGACGAACAGCGGAATGAAAATGCGCTGGTATTTATTGGCGCAGAGCTTTCTGTTATCTGGGAGAATGAAGGGCAAGCAGAGTGGCAGTTATTACAAAATATTCTAAAGTCATTTAAGCTTGATGTTGAAAATGTTGTTTGTTTTGACTCAAATTTATTACAGACAGATGAGACTATTCAACTGACAATTGAAGAAATTATAGAACTTGGTTGTGAGCAGGTGTTTAGTTTTGACGAAGACAGTGACGTAATTGCTGAATTACAAGAAGGGTTACAAGTTGCATTTTTACCCGATTTATCGGAACAGCTGGTTAGTTGGCAAGCTAAAAAAGTATGCTTTGAAATAATGAGAGACCTTTGCATAAATGGATGCACAAATTAAAATGGC
>CAZQYD010000046.1:0-9691 GCA_964597465.1 uncultured Piscirickettsiaceae bacterium
GAAGCGGTAAATTCTTCCACAAACTCATCGGTTGCTTCGCTAAAACGCCCACTTGAGAGTTTATTGGTATTAACATTCTTATCTGACATGATTTTTATCCACTTGGAGTTTTTTATTAGTATATATTGTATATAATTCGGTCTTAAAAATACCTATTATAATGACCCCCCTGGGCACTTTTTAGCCCAAATTGAATAAAAAATACAAGTTTTGGATGAATCAATGGATATATCGTACATTTTAGATGACTTAAATGATGCACAACGTGAAGCCGTTACCCTTGACGATAGGCACGCGTTAATCTTAGCGGGTGCGGGTAGTGGTAAGACGCGCGTATTGATACATCGCATTGCTTGGTTGACCAAAGTGATGAACTTTTCTGCGTTTAATATCTTAGCGGTAACCTTTACCAATAAAGCCTCGAACGAAATGCGTGGGCGAATTGATGATTTGATTGGGCGTGATGCTCAAGGCATTACCATGGGGACGTTTCATGGCATTGCCTATCGTTTATTACGTACTCATTATAATGAAGTCGGGCTACCACAGACGTTTCAAATTTTAGATTCAGATGACCAAAAACGAGTGGTTAAAAGATTATTGAAAGCGATGGAGTTGGAGGAAGCACAATGGCCACATAAACAAGTCATCGCTTTTATTAATGGCGAAAAAGAAGAGGGGCGTCGTCCGCATCATATTGACTCAGGGCAAAATCCATTTGTGGTTAAAATGGTGCAGATTTATCAGGCTTATGAAGAGCAGTGTCAGCGTTCGGGATTGGTAGATTTTGCGGAACTGTTGTTGCGTGCACATGAACTTTGGTTAAAAAACCCACAGGTATTGGCACATTATCAATCACGCTACCGTCATATTTTGGTTGATGAATTTCAAGATACTAACAGCTTGCAGTATGCTTGGTTGCGTGTATTGGCAGGGGCGACGGGAAAGTTATTTATTGTCGGTGATGATGACCAATCTATTTACGGTTGGCGTGGGGCGAAGATTGAAAACATTCGTCAGTTTGATCGTGATTTTAATGATGTCAAAACGGTACGCTTGGAGCAGAACTACCGCTCAACGGGCACGATTTTAAAAGCCGCCAATCAACTGATTGCCAATAATGAAGACAGAATGGGCAAAGAACTTTGGAGTGCGGGCGAAGACGGCGAGCCGATAGATGTCTATGAAGCCTTTAACGAACAGGATGAAGCCCGTTACATTTGTAATCAAGTTGAAGTTTGGGAAGAGAGTGGTAATAGCCGTCAAGATATTGCCATTTTATATCGCTCCAATGCTTTGTCTCGAGTGATTGAGCAGGCATTATTGCAGGCTAAAATTCCCTACCGGGTGTATGGCGGCTTGCGTTTTTATGACCGAGCGGAAATCAAAGATGTCATGGCATACTTGCGATTGTTAATGAGTCGTCAAGATGACGCGGCGTTTGAGCGAGTTTACAATCATCCACCGCGTGGCATAGGCAATAAAACTGCCGATATGATTCGCATGGAAGCGAAAATCAACCAAATATCACTTTGGCAAGCGGCAAAACAATTAGTTGAAAGTGGTTTAACGCCGCGAGCAAAAACATCCGTTGAAGGTTTTTTAACCTTGATTGAAAGCATTGACGAGCAGACTGGCAACCTCGATTTGCAAGACCAAGTGATGAAAGTCATTAGCCAATCAGGTTTGCAAATGCATTTTGAAAAAGACAAAACCGAACAGGGTTTAGGGCGACTGGAAAATATTGATGAGCTAATTAATGCTGCAAGTAGTTTTAAGCCAACCGAGTTGGTTGAAGATGTATCGGATGAAAAGGAAGCGGGTGTGGACTTTATGGACGATACCCTTTTCCAAAATCCACTGGCAGAATTTCTAGCCCAAGCAGCATTGGAAGCGGGAGAACAACAAGCCGACAAATGGGAAGAATCGGTACAACTCATGACCCTGCACGCCGCTAAAGGCTTAGAGTTTCCGTTGGTGTTTATCATTGGTTTAGAAGAAGGGCTATTCCCATCTCAACAATCACAAGAAGATGCTAGTCGGATTGAAGAGGAGCGTCGTCTTGCTTATGTTGGAGTAACCCGTGCTAGACAAAAATTAATGTTAAGCCACGCCAATCGTAGAAGGTTGCATGGCAAAGAATTCTATCCACAACCCTCACGATTTTTGAAAGAGTTACCACAGGATTGTTTGAATGTGATTCGTGTTTCATCAAATAACTATAATCATGGCGACCATCAACATGGACAGCCAGCGAAGCAAGGCGGATTTCATTCACAAGCTAAAGTAAATGATTCGGGTTATGATATTGGCAGCCAAGTTTTCCATCAAAAGTTTGGCGAAGGAGCGGTACTTGCCACCGAAGGTGAAGGGGATTCAGCAAGGTTACAAATTCACTTTAAACACGCAGGAAGTAAATGGCTAGTCGCGTCATTTGCCAATTTAGAAAAGTTATAAATGTTGCGAATAGAAACGCCCGAAATCATTTGGGAAGCTGGAAAATCTCCCTATTCAAAACGTTTTAAAGATTATTATTTCGGGGTTGATGACGGCTTGCTTGAAGCTGAAGACGTGTTTATTAAAGCAAATCAATTGCAGGCACGTTTTTCAGCGACTTTTCAGCTAAAAAGTACCCAGGGGGGTATAAAACAACAACAATTTTGTATCGCAGAAACCGGTTTTGGTACTGCAACTAACTTCTTATTAACCGCTGATTTATGGTTAAAATCCACTTTAGAACAAGATTGCCTACGTTTTATTTCCTTTGAAAAGTTTCCGCTATCAAAAAAAGAATTATTACATGCACATGGTAATAATTTATCTTACCTAACTATTCTTAATGAATTAATTGCCCACTATCCTTTTCTATTACCTGGTTGGCATGACCTATATTTATTTAACGGACGAATTCGTTTAACCCTATGGTTTGGTGACGTTCTACAAGGTTTGCCCGAGTTTGATTGCTTGGTTGACGCTTGGTTTTTAGATGGTTTTACCCCGAGTTTAAATCCCGAAATGTGGCGACCAGAACTCTACTCTCAAATGGCAAGGCTTAGTCATCGACAAACAACTTTTGCAACCTTTACCGCTTCGAGTGATGTACGCCGTGGTTTAGAACAGGTTGGATTTGCGGTTAATAAACAAAAAGGATACGCTAAAAAACGTGAAATGTGTTTTGGAAGCTTTGAGCGTCCCCGCCAGTTTTCAGACAATAAACCCTGGTTTAGTTTGCCTAAAAAAATAAACTCGGATAAAAAAGAAATTTGCATCATCGGTGCAGGCTTGGCAGGTGCAGCGGTGGCTTATCAAATGGCAACCCAAGGTTGGAAAGTGACCGTATTAGAGTCCGAACAGACAGTTGCAACACAAGCATCGGGCAACTTGGCTGGTGCGATTCATCCTCTAGTGACTGCGGATTGGAATATTCGCAGTCAGTTTTATTTACAAGGCTATGAAACGACGTTACGTTGGTTAGAAAATTGGTTGGAGCAAGGTGAAATCGTGGGAGACTTAAATGGTTTGATGCAATTAGCGGTAGATGAAAAAATCGAGCATCGTTTGCAAGATTGTTTAAAACGAGTCGGTTTGCCAAAAGATTTTTCCTACTGGTGTGATAACCAACAAGCCAGCGAATTAATTGGCAGTGACACGAAATACAGCGGAATGTTTTTTCCAAACGCTGGCTGGGTCAATCCTAAATCAATCGTTGAAAAATGCTTATCTCACCCAAATATTTCCGTAAATTTTAACCAAAAGGTGAAGGCAATTTCTCAGCTTGATTCAGAAAAATGGCAAGTTGATACACAAACAGAACAATTTATTTCTCCCGTTTTAGCGGTAGCAACGGCTGGATTAGACACACAATTAAACCAAGCTTTAAATCTAGAAATTCGCCCCGTAAAAGGTCAGGTCAGCCATTTAAAACACACCGCCCATTCACTGAAAACCTCGGTAACCCATCAAGGCTATTCGATTAGTAATATTGTGTTAAATAATAAAGCCTATACCGTGTCAGGAGCAACTTTTGAAGCTCCAGATTTATTAGCAGACATTTCAGCAAGTTCACATCAAACTAATTTTGACATGGCAAACTCAGCAATGCCTAATTGGCTAGCAGGCGTTGAAAATAATGTAACTAATGTAGTCGGAAAAGTAGGCTTTAGACCTACATCCCCAGATCACCTGCCGATAATCGGAGGCGTTGTAGATGGAAAATATGCCAGCGAACACTATTATACTCAATCCCATACCCATGCCGTTTTTAGCTACCCTAAACAAGGCTATCAAACAGGTTTGTACCTATCCAACGGACACGGTGCAAGAGGGTTAATGTCAGTTTTTTTAGCCGCTGAAATGATTTGTTCGCAAATTTTAGGTACAGAACAAGTGCTAGCAAACAATTTAAGCAACGCTTGCCATCCCGAACGATTTAGAGTGAGAAGATGGCGTAGCGGTAAAGTAGCTCTTTAGTGATTTATGCGGCGAACCCGTTTAAAGGTTTTGATAGTTTGTGCTGAGGGTTGGTGTTGGTTTGCATTTTCTAGTACATAAAAAACCGTTTTTTGGTTTACTCCAGTCTTGTTTTCGAACAGATAATCATTTTTCTTGCCCGTTTCAATATATTTTTTGAAGCTAGCGAACTGCGTAAAAACATAGAGTTGTTTTTTATTAGGATAATAAACCTCACCATAAAACTTACCGATTATCTTGAGGTCACCTTCAAGAATGTTTTTAGCCGTGTTTTTTTTCTTTTCTCTATCGGATTGGTTAAGTACATAAACAATAGTATTGCCACGTGGGCCACCACCAATAAAAGTTCTGCGGTAAGAAAGGGGTTTGTCATTTAAATACCGCTGGTATTGCTTTGGCTCATTAAAGACCAACGTTTGACTTTTGTTGAAAACAATAAATATTGTTTGATCTTTTAAAATCATAGGGTAGGATTTAACTAGTTTGGATTTTGGTAGCGGCTTAGACTGTTTTGAGGAGGAGGTGCAACCTGATAATAGGCTCACAATGCAAATTATTGTAACTAGATAAGCGTTAGCCATTTTAATTTGTACACCCATTTGTATAAAAGTAATGGATTATTTTAGTCAATTATGTAAATTTAAGGAAGCATTTATTATGGGAATATTTTAAAAAAATGATAATTAATGCTTTTTAGGATAAAAATCTATGGCGAGTGGTTGAAATATAATGTATTATTAGTGGTTATAAAGGTATAGAAATTTTATTTTTCAAATCAAAAGGGAATAACCATGAAATTACGTTCATTTGGCGTACTTGCACTTGTTGCATTTTTAACTGCTTGCGGTGGCGGCGAAGCGATTAAAGAAACAGCACAAATTAATAAGCTTGCCGTGCCTAGCTGGGTAACAGGAACGCCTAATAACTCTGATAGCTATGATGCCGTGGTAACTGTTTCTAGCGAAGAAGGCAGTGTGTTAGCTGCGCAAAAAGGTGCTGCTCAAATTAATGCACAAGTTAAGCAAGATTTAAAAAATACTTATGATGCTTATTTTGAAAAAAGAGCAAAACAACATTCAGGACTTGAAAAACGTGTCCGTGCCGATGTTGTTAAGCAGCTTCCACAAATGGATATACTAGGTGTAATGGTTGTTTCCGAATTTAAAAACCCAAAAACAGGTGACGTAAGCATTTGGACGCAGCTAAAAAATGCAGATGTTGTTGCCAACCTAGAAGACTCAAGATTAAAACTTGATCAGCATTTACGTAATTATGTGCATGTAAGCGATAGTGGTTCAAATCTTAATAAATTACTTTCTATTTTACCAGCGTTACCAGCGATTGAGCTTAAACAGCAATTAGCCGTTTATGCGAGTCATTTTTCTGGGCAAAAAGCACAAGCGTTACCGAATGATCGTTTAGCAGAATTATTGAATTTGGAGTTATCAAATAGCTTCTCTGGTTTGGTGTTAAGCTTAAGCTCAACAACAGATGAATCAAAACCTTTTGAAAAGGCGTTGTCAAGACAAATGATGGCATCAGGTCTAAATATGAGTGCCTATAAAGCAGATTTAATCGTTAAATATTTTATTGAAAATGACGTTGAAAGTAAAAATGGTCTGAACAACGTGACCTTAGTTGCAGATAGCGAAATGCTTGACTCAAACGGTCGTTCTTTTGCAACGGTTGGTAATGAATATCAAGCATTTAATGTCGATCAAGATGTAGCGATTAATCAAGCTTTAGCGGCTTTTTCTGAAGACATGGTTACGGTAGTATCTGATTCTATGACCGAGTTTATGAACAAGGCTAACGAAAGACAGCCTTTGCCTGCTGTTTTTGAAAACTAATCTGTAACGACCTAACTTTTCCAGTGTAGTTACAACTTTTACCTAGCATTCTCGCTAGGTAAATCAATAATTTATTATTTTTTAAGGAAAAACCATGGATTTTAATGGCACTTTATTGTCTAAAACCATCATCGCTACTTTCAGTATATTTTTAATTAATGCTAACGCTCAAGCTGTGGACGGGCATTTTGGTCTAGACCTCTCTCTTTCAAATGAAACCGGTAATATAGGTGTTTATTCAATGCGAGAGAAAGAAAACGAAATTATGAATATTGGAGCGGAGTTTTTCTTTAATGAACCTGGCGATAAATTTGTGGATATCAATGCCAGTGTGTCACGCAAGGGTATGGGTAATGAAAATTTGGAAGCTGGAGTAAAGGGTAAAATCTATTACGTCGAGCAGAAAAATGATGGCTTATCAGGTCAAGGTTTACTATTAGGCGTTACGGCTCGCTACTGGCTTCCTACAGAAGTCCCTGTTTCCCTTGCTGTTGATGCTCTTTATAATCCGCCGATTGTGGCGTTTGGTGACGTTAAAAGTGCATTTAATATTGAAACGAAACTAGAGCTAAGAATTTTACCTAGTGCGACAGCATATATCGGTTTTAGAAGTTTGGTGGTTGATTTCAACCAGCGTTCAAATCATGAGCTGGATAAAAACATTAACGTCGGGATTAATCTAGCACTTTAGTTGCGTACCATCAGAATTAAAATGACTGAGTAGTTAATCATTACCATCATAGCCAGGGATATTCGCATGAATAACGTCGTCAATTTGCTCTGGCTTCAAGTGTGAGTTGGCATAGTCTAGGTAGATTTTTTCTTTAATAAATAAATTAAAAGTATCTGAGTCAATATGGTTATCTAATTTTAGGTAACCAAGTATCTTTAAGCTTTCAGACAAGGTCTTGCCTTTTTTGTAAGGACGGTCACCCGCAGAAAGTGCTTCAAATATATCTGCAACGCCCATCATTCTTGCAGGAATAGAAAGCTGTTCTCGGGTTAATTGATTTGGGTAGCCTTTACCATCCATTCGTTCGTGATGCCCGCCCGCATATTCACAGACTTTTTGCAGTTCTTTGGGAAAGGGTAAGGCACTTAACATATCAATTGAAACGGCAGCATGTTCTTGAATTTTTAGCCTTTCAGACTCATTGAGCGTGCCTCTTTCGATGGTTAAGTTTTCAAATTCTTCATCGTTTAACATTGGTCGATGGCTGCCATCAAGGGCAGTATAGATATTTTCTTTTAATAGCGTAAGATAGTCAAAGTCTTCTTTTGCTAAGATTTCTCCGCCGGTGTTGATTTGTTCTAAACGTTGGTAAATCGTATGGTATTTATTTCTTGTTGCTTGAATTTCCGCTAAAGGTATATTGTACTTTTGAATTAAATCTTCGTAGGCTTTTAGTCCTAACCGCGTGTTTAATAGCCCAATTCGGTCATAAATAGTATGTAGTTTTGTTGCCTTGTCCATGACATGTTCTGGGGTGGTTAGTTTACCGCAATCGTGTAGCCACGCCGCCGTTTCGAGTTCAAAGAGTTCCGTTTCATTCATCTTAAAATCTTTGAAAACACCCACTTCCATTTGAGAGGCTTTGCGGGCGATGAGCATAGTTAATATTGGTACACGCTGGCAGTGTGCACCTGTGTATGAAGATTTTTTATCGATTGTGTCAGCGATAAGTTTACTGAAAGATTCAAATAGTTTTTTGTGCTCTTCAAGCAAATTATTATTATGTAATGCGATCGTTGCCTGTGAAGCTAATGATCTTGCTAAGCTTTCTGACTGCTTGTCAAAGATAGTTATATTGTTATTTTCATCTAGGGCATTAATAAGCTGTAAGACCCCTAAACATTCATTGTCAACATTTAACAAAGGGATTGTCAGCATAGATTTGGTTATATAATCAGCCTTTTTATCGAACGCTAAGGCACCGCTAAAATCAAATTTTTTATTATTGTAAATGTCCTTTATGTTAACAGTTTCTTTTTTGTTAACCGTATAGGTAGCGATGGTTGAGAGGTTATTTTTGCCATTTTTTAATTTAAGAGGTAGTGGGTCAAAGGGCAATTTTCTGGTGCTAAAGCCGACTAGGTAAATGTTTAGGCTGTCATTTTGAATTAAGTCAAAAGAAAGTTGAGCTTCATTTTTAATTAGGTATAGCGTCGCACCATCCGCTTTTGTTAGCACTTTAGCGCTAGTCAGTATTTTTTCTAATAGCTGTTCGGTATCTCTTTCAGCAGAAAGTGATATACCTATTTGATTTAGTTCTTCAATTTTTTTGAGGAGGTTATCACTCATAAAGATAGCACCTTTAAGTCTTCTCTGGATTGTAGGGTTTTCTTCCCGTAAATAAAGAATTCTACCTACCTAGTCTCCCATAAAAATAGTTTTTTGTAAATATTAAAAATACATATATAGACCTTCGCATTTATTATTTATCTTTTTTGTGATGGGTGTTACTTTTCAAATTTTAAAAGTTGTGGTTTAATGGCATTATAAAATTTGATAGGTATATTATGCGTTTAGAAATATTAGGCTGTAGTGGGGGGGTGTCCTTAGATGGAGACACCACTTCATTTTTAGTTGATGATGGTTTGTTAATTGATGCGGGTACGGGTGTTAGTCGGTTGAATTTGGAGCGCTGTCTGCAAATTAAAACAGTGGTTTTGACCCACTCTCACCTTGATCATCTTTGTCATTTGCCTTTTTTATTGAATAATATTCTTGGAAAAATAGCAGAACCCTTGCATGTATATGGTTTAGAAGAGACGATTACGGCACTTAAACAAAATGTTTTTAACGATGTGATTTGGCCCGATTTTACAAAAATACCAACACTAGAAAACCCTTCAATTGTATTTCATACCTTTGCCGAAGGTGATGTTCTAGCTGTAGAGGGTAAAATTATAACCGTGCTACCTGCTGAGCATACTGTTCCTGCGGTTGGCTTTCACGTGGCTGAAAAAGATAACGAAAAAGCATGCTTTGCTTTTTCGGGTGATAGCGCTAAAAACCAAGGGTTTTGGATGGCACTAAACCTTTTAACACCTGCTGAAATGGTCATCGTTGATAATCAGTATTTAGAATCTGAAAAAGAAATTAGCCGCAAAGCCAAACATTACTATGCAATGTCTTTAAAAGAAGATTTTTCTATGTTGAATTATTCAACGAAGCTCTACTTAACACACCTGCCTCCTAATGCACGTGAGGAGGTTTTTCGTGAGGCTTCACAAGTTTTCTCTCCGCAAAAAATATACGCTTTAAAAGAAGGGCTGGTTTATAATTTTCCTTTAGGTAAAAATTCTTAAAGCTCTTAAGGAAACGCTTAACAACTAAGATTATTTTATACTGGTAAAAAGTGCCGATA
>CAZQYD010000047.1:0-9674 GCA_964597465.1 uncultured Piscirickettsiaceae bacterium
TCTTTATTAAAATTATACGTAATTATGACTGTTTTAAAAAAATTACAACTTGCCATTATAGCTATTTTTATACTGAGCGCTTCTTATGGTTATTATTTCGTTACAACAATGAAAGACCTTTCTGTTGCCGCTGAAAATATTTTTAGGCACCCTTTAGTGGTGAGTAATGCTGTTAGAGACTTAAATATTAGCATCCTTAAAATTGGTGTTTTAACGGGACAGATTCAGCGTCTTCATTCAACTGAAAAAATTTTCGATAAGGTGGAGAAGGTTAGAAAAATTCAGCTTGAGATGGCTCAAAAATATGTAGTGATTGAGCAAAGATATTTAGGACCTATTCAGGATGTAGTGAATTCTAAAAAAATATTTGACAATCTTGTTTTAGAAACGGATTTAATTATTAATCTTCTGTTGCTTAATCGTGTAAAAAACACAAACCTTAAAGAAGCATCTGATCATATTAATGCCCTAGAAAAAGGTATCTTTGAATTTCAAAAAATAAATTCAGTTATTAGTGAGTATGCCTCTGGCAAGGCACTGCAATTACGACTTGGGGCAACCAATGAAAAAATAATTTTTAATGCGATTGTTTTATTACTGATTATTTTGGTTTTATCTTTTATTATTTTCTTAACGTTAACTCGCTCAAACCGAGAAGTATCGGAACAAATTAATATGATTGACCAAAACATAATGACCGCTAGTATTGATAATAAAGGAAAAATAAAATCTATCACCAGTCAGTTAGCGAGAAATTTTTCATTAGTTAAAAAGAATATTATTGGCTTGGCTATTAATGAAATTATTACTGATGAACAGCTTGTAAGCGAGTTACTTTATGACGCTTCTTTTGGACAAGCGGCTAATGGACGTTTTTCAACGGAGATAAAAAATGAGGTTTTTTGGTTTGATGTTCTTATTCAACCGCACTTAGAAAGCAGTGGCTCAATTAAAAAAATGACAGTGGTTTTTACGGATGTGAGTAGTGAGAAAAAAATAGAGGAAGCATCGATTAAGGATAGCTTAACAGGGCTTTTTAATCGAAATTATTTTGAACTTGTTTTTGAAAAGGAAGTTAAAAAAGCGGTTAGAGATAAAAAACAGATGGGATTGATTATGCTAGATGTGGATTTCTTTAAACAATTTAATGATGTGTACGGGCATTTTCAAGGAGATGGTGCGTTAAAGTCAGTAGCTGGCGTTATTTTAAAAAATACGCAACGTTCTTATGATATTGCGTTCAGAGTTGGCGGGGAAGAGTTTTTTATTGTCTTTTTGATAGACGACGGCTCTGGCTTAGAAGAAGCCGTTTCTTTTGCTGAAAAAATAAGAAAAGGAATTGAAAATCTACATATATCTCATGAATCCAGTGACGTATCGGAACAATTAACGGCTTCAATTGGCTGTGTTGTACTTGCTCCAGAGCACGGTCTAAGCCCAAATGAAATTTACAGCAGAGTAGATGGTAATTTATATTCGGCGAAGAATAACGGGCGTAATATGGTCGTTGCGGAGTTAGTTAGTTGAGTAAAGCCTCTGCAATTATTCAGGTTCATATGAAATTTTAGTCGTTACGAAAATTGATAATTATGCATAGTCGTGACAGTTCTGTAAATAATGCGTTACAATAGTAAGGTTTTCCCTTTAAAAAGAGTTTATTTTTGCGTTATTTATTATTAAGTTTATTTTTTGTTGCATCATTGTCTTTTTCGGCGGATAAAAACAATTATGTGGAGCGTTTTGAGTCAGTTTTAAAAGAATCTCAAAACATGGTGGCGACGGATTTAGAAAAAGCGACGGAGGTTCGTCAACACTGGCAATCATTATTAGATGACTACCCCGCGGATAAAGCGGTCGCAAATAATTATGCGGTTTTTTTGATGTCTCTCAAAAAATATGAGCAGGCGCAAACAGTCATTGAAAATGCGTTACGTTATGAAGCGATTACCAAATTATTAACAGATAATCTGAATAAAATCTATGCCTTTCAGGCTCAAAAAGCTTATCAAACAATTTTTGACGATACTAAAATTGTTACCCCAAAAGGAAAATGGTCTGCTATACAGCAATCAGTTGAGAAAGATCCAGACTTAGCAAAGGTCAATGCTTTAAATCACAGCTTAGAAAAAGTTGCTAACCAAGTTGAAAATTGGCGTGTTAGTTGGGCAAGTCAAAACCTTAAATCTTATCTTAGTTTTTATAAAGATGGCTTTATCGGAAAGGGGGTTAACAGCCATAAAGTTTGGAAAGCGGCACGAAAATACAGTTTGAAAAACCCTAAATTTATAAAAATAATCTTAACAAATGTAAAGGTAGTTCCTATTACTGAAAACTTAATCCAAACGGAGTTTTTGCAGAATTACCATTCAAACAGGTTTAAAGATACGATAAAAAAATCCTTGACCTGGCAACGATTGCAAGGTGAGTGGAAAATAGTTAACGAGAGAGTAATATACAATTGAATAAGTTCATGATTTCTATATGGGCATCGAGGAAGTTAAGTTTGATTGCTTTTTTCTGGATAGTTTCGCTTTCTATTGCGAATGCGGAGACGGCGGAAAATCGTTTATTGAAAAGTATGCAATATATTCAAAAAGGTAGCTTTGAATCAGCTTTGCCTCAGATTTCTGAGCTAGCCAATGATAAGAAAAACTATAAACTTGTGCAGCTAATGAAAGCAGAGCTTTTGGCAATTAAGTCTGGTAATGTAGCCTTAGTAGAAAAAATTCGTAGGCAACACCGAGCAAAATCAAAAAACCTACTCCAAGAAGCAAAGGTAAGGTGGCAAACGCCAACGGAACAGCAGAATGAAATTTTGCTTGAAAAATTTGTTTTAAAATCAAATAAATTATCTAATCTTGTTATTGTGAATACAGAAACCAACCGTTTATATGTTTATAAAAATACAGAGGAGGGTTATCAAGAACTAGCGAATTACTACGTGACGATTGGTAAAGGTGGCTCTGGAAAAGAATATCAAGGCGATATGAGAACGCCTATTGGCGTTTATCACATTCGAGAAGAGTTGTTAGATAAAAATCTTACCGAACTTTATGGCGTAGGTGCTTTGACGTTAAATTATCCCAACCAATGGGATAAGGAAAAAGGCCGAACTGGTTCGGGTATTTGGTTGCATGGCACACCGAGAAATAATTTTAGTCGCTCACCACTAGAGAGCAGAGGTTGCGTGGTTTTGAATAATCCAGCAATGAAGTCGTTAACTTCAAACTTCAATTTGAGTGCAGAAACGCCAGTTATCATCGTGAAAAGTGCGCCAGAATTTTTAGAGGTAGGTTTAAGAGAACGTTTTGAAAAACAAATAGTTCTTGCTCAAATTAATGATTGGTTGAGAGAACAGTCAGCTACAAAAATTGATTGGGAAGAGGTAAGTGTTTTTGTATATCCTAATGAAAAAGAACTTTATTACGTGAGTTTCATTACAGAAAAAGAGGGTAAAAAAATCCGTGTTGAAAAATACTGGCGTAAACCTTTCAATCAACTTGTTGCAAAATAGCATGCAAATTTATCTTACATATCTACAAATTTTTGCTTTATCTTATCGTCTACCCACTGTTCTAAATCTTCTAGCATAATCTGAATTTCTTTAGGAGTCGGCATTTTCCCTGCCGAACCTAGTTCAAGTGTCATAACGGGAATTTTTAAGTGCTCCCCTGCATAGCGCCCTAAAGAACCAGGGTAGGTGCCAAGTGCTCTATGCTCTAAATGCCCAATATTATTGGGCTGGGCATGAGATGGTCCATCATAATCAAGCAGTCCGTAAGGTGCATGAACGGCAATAATGGCATCGGGATTAAAGCGTTGGATGATTTTGACCATCCACTGGGTTTCTATCTCACTGTTAGCGGATTTTCCTGGGTAGCGTCTTTTGTCTGAATTGTAGTGAATTTTCCATGTTGAAATGGCTTTTTCATCCCAGTCTGGCGAAGGAAAGTTTCGATTTAAATCAACAGAATTGCCATTGGCTCTGGTCGCGGGAGATTGGAATAGACCGTCAGGGTTAGCAAGTGGTAAAAATAGCCAGTGATACGGGGTTTGATTATCCTTGCTTAATAGTGTTTTTAGCCAAAGATAAGTTAAGCTGATTGCCGCATATTCATCACCATGAACGCCGCCGATAAAAAGAATTTTTCCTTTTGGTGAAAAGCCTTTTTTGGGCAAAATTTCTTTATGTGTTAGTGGGTAACCTTGGTCTGAAAAATGATTCATGGTGTCTAGTTTAAAGTCATTACAAACTTGTTTTTCGACGGTTCTAAGTTTTTTGGAGAGGTCTTTGCAAAATTTTTCTACGGAATGTTTGGTTGTTGGTTTTGGCTCTGAATTCGCCAGCACTTGGTTGCTGAGCACGGTGCTAATTAAAAGGGCAAGTATTTTTTTTATCATGCAAATGTACTTTTATTTTGTGCTTTGGATTGAGCACTTTCTTTACTGATAATGCCTTCGGAAACTAGGCGGCTTAAATCTTGATCCAGTGTTTTCATACCAACTTTGTTGGAAGTTTGAATCACTGAGTACATTTGTGGTACTTTGTTTTCACGGATTAAGTTACGAATAGAAGAAGACCCTAGCATTATCTCATGGGCGGCAACACGTCCACCTCCTTCTCGTTTTAGTAGCGTTTGAGAAATAACCGCCTGTAAAGATTCCGCAAGCATTGAACGAACCAACGATTGTTCGCCAGCAGGAAAAACGTCAATTATGCGGTCAATGGTCTTAGATGCGGAGCTAGTATGCAGAGTTGCAAACACTAGATGTCCCGTTTCTGCGGCGGTTAATGCTAAGCTAATGGTTTCTAAATCTCGTAGCTCTCCAACTAAAATGACATCGGGGTCTTCTCTGAGTGCGGCACGTAGTGAGTTGTTAAAACTTTTGGTATCTTTGTGGACTTCTCGTTGATTGATTAACGATTTTTTAGGTTCATGGACAAATTCAATCGGATCTTCAATGGTTAAAATGTGGTGGTGATAATTTTTATTGACATAATCAATCATCGCGGCGAGGGTGGTTGATTTTCCTGAACCTGTCGGGCCAGTAACCAAAATTATCCCGCGGTGCATACTGGAAATAGTTTTAAATATTTCGGGAGTTTTAAGTTCTTCTAGGCTTAATACTCGACTAGGAATGGTTCTTAAAACGCATGATATTCCACGGTTTTGCATAAAAACATTGACCCTAAAGCGTGCCAAATCGGGAATGCCGAAAGAGAAATCACACTCAAGCGTTTTTTCAAAGTCTTGTTGTTGTTGTTCACTCATAATGGCATAGATGATTTTTTTAGCTTCTTCGCTCGATAAAGCAGGCATTTCAATACGTTTCATGTCGCCATCAATTCGAATCATTGGCGGAATGCCAGATGAAATATGCAAGTCTGACGCTCCTTGCTGGACGGAGAATTGCAAAAGTTGTTTGATATCCATTTACGGTGTGCTTCCAATTTTATGTATTGTCGGTTCAATGCCTTGAGATTTATATTGTTTCCATCTGCTACGCCCCATTTCAATTAACGCCTCAGACTGGTCAAGAATCTCAATCGTTCTTTGGTATTTGTCTGAAAGAGCGGGGAAGTCAGTGTGTAAATTTAGCAAAACATCGAAGCAGGGTGATTGAATTTCTTTGTCCCACAGTTGAATCAGTGCTTGCGTTTTTTTTGCGATGCTATTCGGAATAAAACTTGCAGGTTTGTATTGCCAAATAGCTTGTTCAAGGCGAACGCAGTCTTCATTTGAAGATAAGCAGATATCTGCTTGACGTTGTTCGGAGTTTATTTTATTTACTAGCTTGGTGATAAATTGGTCTCTTGACAGCTCATCACTAGAGGATAACACATAAAATAAAACGTCTTGATTGTTTTCGTCCATTTTGGATTATTTAGCTTTGTTCAGTAAAAATTCAACTAGAGCGGGAACAGGACGACCTGTTGCACCTTTATTTGCTCCACTTGTCCATGCAGTTCCTGCGATATCCAAATGTGCCCAGTCAACATCTTTAACAAATCTAGCTAAAAACTGCGCCGCGGTAATGGTGCCGGCAGCTCTTCCACCGATATTTGCCATGTCAGCGAAGTTTGATTTTAGTTGTTCGTCATATTCGTCTGATAACGGCATTTGCCAAAAACGATCATAAGTGCTTTGGCTGGCAGCAAGTAAATCATCCACTAATGGTTGATTATTACCCAGTACCGCAGAAATATGATGCCCTAGTGCGATGATGCAAGCACCCGTCAAGGTTGCCATGTCAATAATTTGTTTTGGTTTATAAACATCTTGCACGTAGGTTAGTGCATCACATAAAATTAAACGGCCTTCGGCATCGGTGTTTAAAATTTCAATAGTTTGTCCTGATAGCGACGTAACCACATCACCCGGTTTGATTGCATCACCTGATGGCATGTTTTCGGTTGATGGAATCACCGCGACAACATTGATATTCGGTTTTAATTCTCCTAATGCTTTGAATACGCCTAGCACGGTGGCAGAACCACCCATGTCGTATTTCATTTCATCCATTCCAGCACCTGGTTTTAAAGAAATTCCGCCTGAATCAAAGGTAACACCTTTCCCTACTAATGCAATCGGAGCATCGTCTTTATTGTCTGAACCTTTATAATGCAAGCAAATCATTTTAGGCGGTTCATCGCCACCTTGTGCGACCGACATAAATGCACCCATGCCCATTGCTAGCATTTGTTCACGCTCTAAAATGTTGCAGTCAAAACCGTATTCTTCAGCTAATTTATTTGCTGTTTCGGCTAAATAAGTCGGGGTGCAAAAATTACTTGGCATATTGGCAAGGTCTTGGGTTAAATTCATACCATTTGCAGTGGCTTGTGCCTGTGTTAAGGAGTTTTTATTATCTGTATTGCTTTCAGCCCAAAAACACATGCTGTTTATTGCCGTTTTTTTCGCTTTATGCTGGCCACGACTTGGGTGAACATAGTCATATTGGCTCTTTTGCATGGCTAAAGATGCTTGAAAGATGCCTTTAGAGGTACCCCCCTGGGCACTTTTTAGGCTAGAAATGGTCGTTATTAAGTTTAAACATGCCTTTGAACCTATTTGATTGATTTCTTTTGCCACGGCATTGCAAATATCAATATAGCTTTTGTCGGTAATCTTGTCCTTCTCGCCAACCCCTACCAAACAAATTCTATTAATTTCTTTTTGTCCGACTAGCATCAAGGTTGAAGCTGGCTTGGCTTTAAAGTCACCGTTGTCAATAACAGATTTAACGATTGCTTGAATAGCATCGTCAGTCATCTGTGCGGGCAGTGAGCCATCTTCATAAACGGGTAAGATAAGCGTGTCGAAATCTTGTAGGTTAATCGGTGTGGTGTTAGCAAGGGAAAAATGAACTTGTTTCATGGTATTCCTGTAAAATATTTTAATATTTGAATATTTTACCTTTATTTAACCTCATGGCGGTCATTTTTGCGAATTCTTGACAAATATCTTTACAAAGAATTGTATGCAACTTTTTTTGCGGTGCTTGCCGTATTGTTATTGATTACTTTCGGCACAGAAACAGCACGGTTATTAGCCGAAGCGGTTAAATCTGAAATTCCATCTTCGGTAGTTTTTCAAGTTATTCTCTATAAAATCCCGCCAGCTTTAGAAATTATTCTACCGTTAGTAGCGATGCTATCGGTGATGTTGGCAATTGGAAGATTATATCAAGATCAAGAAATGGTGGTGCTACGCAGTTGTGGGGTGGCGGATAGCTATTTTCAAAAACGTGTTTTTTGGTTTCTATTACCGCTGGCAATCTTGACCGCATGGATAACCTTGTATGTGACACCGTGGAGTTTACAACAAGAAAGAGAGGTGATTAGCAAAGCTCAAATGACTAGCCCTTTAGCGGCATTATCCGCGGGTAAATTTAATGAATTACCAAGTGGAAAAGGTGTGTTTTTTGCAAAAGAAATTCGACAAGATAAAACCATGGCGGGCATTTGGTTGCAATTAAATCAGCAGGAAAATGATATGACACTGATTGCACCGACTGGAAAGTTTGAATGGGTTGGTGAAAAGTTGGTATTAGTTTTATTTAACGGGATATCCTATCAAGGATTGGATAGAGGAGATTCGCTAAGTGTTAAAAAATTTCAGCGTTTTGAAGCTTTTTTACCAGGAGTTCAAATGAAACCGCCTAGCCGTAGTAAAAAAGAGTACTCAAGTATTGAACTTTGGCAGTCAGATGACATAAAACAACAAGTTTTATTGCAATGGCGGGTGATGATTCCATTTTCAATTTTGGTATTAGGGTTGCTAGCGTTGAAATTAAGTAAGTCCAAACCACGAGAAGGTCGGTTCGCTAAGTTATTTATTGCGTTAGTAGTGTATGTTGTTTTTAGCCAATTATTAGTAGTGAATAAAGATTTGCTGATTGATGAAAAAGTTCCCTTGTTTATTAGCTTGTGGGTGGTTCCTTTACTATTTATGCTTTACGCACTTAAAAGGTCAGCAAGATGAATTTGATTGAGCGTTATCTAGGGAGAGTGCTGGTTAGCCATGTGTTAATGGTGGTATTTGTACTGCTAATTATTCTTGGATTCTCAGAGTTTATGATTCAAATTGGTAGGGAAACCGAGCAATATACCCTAGCAAAAGGACTTGCTTATACACTCTTAAAATTACCTGTTTTTGGCTATGAAATTTTTCCGATAGCCGTGTTGATTGGTGCGTTATTAGGATTAGGTAGCTTGGCAAACCATGCTGAGCTTACGGTGCTAAGAGTAACGGGATGGTCGATTAAACGAATATTTTGGGGCGTGATGAAATCGGTGTTTTTGCTTTGGCTAGCCGTTGCCATTGTCGGTGAAAACCTTGCTCCTAAAGCCGAAAGTTATGCTAACAAAATACGTGGCGAAGCCCTAAATAAAAATTTTACCATTGGCAGTCAAAGTTCATTATGGATGAAAGAGCAAGAACGATATATTTTTATCGGAAAAACCCTATCGGCAACGAAGCTATTAGATTTGCATATTTACAGCTTGAATAATGGCGAAATAATTCAATATCAACAGGCAAAATCGGCAACATTTAAAGACGATAGCTGGCAGTTATCAACGATTAAAACCAGTCAGTTAGGCTGGCAGGGCAGACAGGTTAAGGCGGTTGAAAAGGTTGATTGGCAAGCATTAACCTACCAGTCTAATGTGCAAGCGAGTATGCCTGTGCAATTGCCAATTAATCCAAGTTTATTGGAGAGTCTAAATTTAGAAACCCGCTATATGGGGATTGTTGATCTATACCAGTACATTAATTTTTTAGAAAAAAATGAACTTGATTCAGAAGCTTACCAGCTAGCTTTTTGGCGAAAAATAGCGACACCGTTTGTTATTTTTGGCATGATAGCCATCGTGTTTCCACTAATATTTGGCTCACAAAGGCAAGTCAGTATTGGACAAAGGGTGTTTATTGGCATTATGATTGGCATGGGTTTTCATCTGCTAAATCAGATATTTGGCAATCTCAGCGTAGTTTATAACCTATCACCTATTGTGGGGGCGTTTTTGCCCTCAATCGTCCTCATCAGTATTGGCATGTGGTTGATGAGAAGGTTGGATTAAGGAGACACTTAGTTCGTATTGCGTTTTTCTTCGGCGACTTCATCGCGTAATTTTTTAAAAATGAATAGATTGGAAATAGAGAAGTTAA
>CAZQYD010000048.1:0-3252 GCA_964597465.1 uncultured Piscirickettsiaceae bacterium
TTAACATTGGTAGTATGGCTGGTAATATGACCTACCCAATGGGCAATGTATATTGTGCGACAAAATCGGCTGCGCACTCGTTATCTGAAGCGATGAATATTGATTTAGAGGGCACGAATATTCGGGTGTCTAATATTGCTCCCGGTGCGGCAGATACGGAGTTTTCTAAGGTAAGGTTTCATGGAGATGCTGAAAAATCAACCGAAACTTATCAAGGCTTTAAGCCATTATCCGCCGAAGATGTGGCGGATATGATTGTTTATGTATTAAACGCTCCAGAACATGTCAATGTACAGCAAGTAAATATTATGCCAACCGCACAACGAACACCTTATCATTTACATAGATCAAAAGGATAAAAAATGAAAAATTTACTACGTAGAGCAACGATACTTAGCTTGGCTATTTTTTATCTAACGACCGCGCAAATCGCTCATGCTTTAGATGGAATACCCAGCTCGTTAAAATTTTCCGATAAAACACTGATACTGAATGGGACAGGTGAAAGAACAAAGTTTTTCATCACCGTTTATAACACGGGTCTTTATTTAGAACAAAAAAGTAGTGATGCGGTATTTATCATTAACAGCGATAAACCAATGGCAATTCGTATGAAGGTGATTTCTAAATATGTGACTGTAGAAAAGGTAAAGTCTGCTTTGTTAGATGGATTTAGTGATGCAACGGAAGAAAATACCGCGCCGATTCAAACAGAAATAGACCAGTTTATAGCGGATGGTTTTGCAGAAAAAATTGTTGAGGGTGATATATTTGAATTTATATACACACCAAAACAAGGCGTTAAAACCAATAAAAATGGTGAGCAGAAAAGTATTATCAAAGGGTTAAGTTTTAAACAAGCCCTGTTTGGAATTTGGCTATCAGAAGACCCTGCACAATATTCTCTTAAAGAGGAGTTGTTAGGGAAATAGCCTTTTAAACCTTTCTAATTAAGGCGTTTTTTTAAAAAAGTGACCAGGGGGGTAGGTCTCCCCGCTGTAAAATTAGCTAAAAAAATTACTTTAGGGCAGACAGAACTTTTTTGATTGCGGATTCATTTAGGATGCTACGCTCTGTTTCAAAGCCACTTAAATAAATTCCCCAACGCATTTGTAATAGTTGATTGCTTTGACCATTGTCATAGGCGACAAGTAGTTTTAACCCTTCTCCTTTGACGTATTCTCCGATGTCAATTCGAGTAAGTAGTTCATAGTTGCCGTAGAAAGGGTCGTTTAAATTTGTTTCATGTCTGAGATAAGATTTAAACGTGGCTTCCGTTCCTGGAACACAGGATGTTCGGTCGTCGTTTGTCGTGCAGTAGTGAATGGTTTTGTTATCTTCACTGTACCAACCAAGCATTTTACAGGTAGCTTCGACAGATTCATATTTACAATTTACATGCCTTTTACTGTTGACTTTAGGTAGTCCCGCTAGGTAGCTTGCAATGCTATCTTCGCCGTTTAAATAACCTATTTCACAGGCTTTGATGTTGTTAGAACAGATTGATGTAAAACTTATTTCTTCAGTTGTTGGAACGGGTTTGGTTAGATAAAAGAATGGAAATATGTAGAGTTTATCTCCTTCTGAAAAACTAACGATTTTATTCTCATCCCCTGTTTTCCATTGATCATCTCTGTCGCGTGTTGCGATGGACTTTAATTTAAGGGTTTGACCAGTTAAATTAACCTCTTTAAAATGGTTGGTCTTAGCTAATTGAGAGTTGTTGAATTCCACTGCTATTTTATTGTTTTTTAAAGAATAGCCGATTCCCCGGTGATGTTCATTTTTAGGAATATTGTCAAAAATTAGAGAAGATTTATTGATTGCTTTTTTATCCCCATATACGAAATTGTTATACAAAGCAAAGGAGTAGATGTGATATTCATTACTGCGATAGACAATTTCGTAGGTTTGAATGTTCAAGTCGATGAATTCAGATGGCTGTATTTTCTTAGAAACTTTAGCAATGGCTTGTTGTCTTTTTATTTCTGCTAGGTCTTCACGAAGCTGATTTTTATCTTTAACATTTATGAGATGGCTTGAAAAACTATTAATGCTTGTCGTTAATGCAGCGGCATTTTGGGAATTTAAGACTACATGCGAAATTTGTTGCAGATTTTTCTCTGCTTTATTATTAGACAGTATTTGAGTTAAGGCTTGATTTTCTATTGTAGCATCATTGCCTAAAATACTGTTTAACCGTTTAGCGTTGTTAGCAATGATTTGGGCTACGGCTTGGGCGACAAGGTGGGTGTTTTCGTAAGAGTTATTGCTATCATTGCTAGACTTTTTTTCAATATAATCTGCTAACGGGTCAATCGCCAGTGCAGGGTCAATTCCTAATAATTTTTCAGTCACTAATTTTTTGGCTTCGTCTAATGTGACTGCTTTTGTTTTAAGAGAAGAATTTACCATTGTTGTAATCGGGCTAATAAAATGATGTGACTGGGTGGGAGAACTTAATTTGTATGGGACAGGAATTGTCTTGCCAGTATCTTCGTCAGTCGTGCTAGTCGAAACTTCAACGATGATTGAATGGTTGCTTGCGATCTTAGTATCTATTTTACCAAGCGTGTAAACGCCTTTTTCACCACTGATGGTAGTCGGCTCATCCGCGTCACATGCATAGTTATCATTGGTATCTAGGCAGACTTTTGCCCCCGTTAAATAACCGTCTGCAACGGCACCTGAGAGCTGTATACTATTACTACCTTTTAATTCATTAGATTTTTCTCCAGCACATGATGTAAGGAAAATAGTTGCAGAAATGGTTAGCAAAATCGTTATTTGTTGGATAGTGAATGGGGGAAGGATAGTCAAAATGGCAAGCCGCTTTAAGTTAATAGCTAAGTATTTTACTATTTTAAGCTTAAAATTTCATCAAATAAAAGTGTATTCTTTAAGGAAATAAGGAAAAATATGGTTTTTTTAAAATCCTATAAGGCGGTTTTGTGGTTGTTAACAATTCCCCTAATCTCCGTTAGCTCTAGCTTACCCGCGTTTGGCAACGAGTTAGTGGTCCATAAATTTTTAGCAAAAAAACCAATTGCTCAGATGATTTGGTTTCCTTCGGAATATGGCGTTTTAACGGTAGAGAAAAAAGTTGCGAGCAACTTGGCAGAAAAGGGTGTTTCTGTTGTGATTCCTGATTTTTTTGAGAGTTATTTTTTACCCGTCGCACCCAGTAGTTTATCGCAAATACCTGAAGAAATAGTAGCTAGGTTGATTGATTCCGTTCAAGTCGTAAATCCG
>CAZQYD010000048.1:3262-9651 GCA_964597465.1 uncultured Piscirickettsiaceae bacterium
GCAGTGAAAATATCGGCACTTTTTACCAGTATAAAATAATCTTAGTTGTTAAGCCATTACAAGCTTTTAGAAGTCGTAAATGACGCCTAAGACTAAATCGGTATCAATGTTTTCTTGCCCAGTGGCAGGGGTATTATTGTGTCTGATTTTGTAGGTTGCTTTTAAGCTAAGGGCAGTTGACATTTTTACACCAAGAGAAGTGTTGGCTTCTGTCTTTCTTTGATCCGCACCAGCAATAACAATCACATTTTGAGCGAAGTTAACGCTTTCATTTATTTGGTAAGTAAAATCGGCTTTTAGCTTAGTAATTGCTTGGTCAAAATCTTCAGTGCTTGTGTCATCATTGTAGTTTATACTTTGATAACCTAAACCAACTTCGCCCGTTAGCGTCATGTCTTTTTCGGTAATAAATTTATAACCAAGACCCGCTAGATAAGAGCTACTTAGGTCAATCGCTTGGAAACGGTCATTTTCAAATCTTATTTGACCAAAACCATATAACTTAGGCATAGTTGGAAATGCTTTGTCGCCTTGAAAGTCAGCAACATAACGCTCTTTTGTTTGAGTGCTGCCTGTTTTTGCGCTATCCGCTTCAAGTAGCCCTTTTATCTTATAGGCTGTTTGTGCATAGTTTAATTTTAAAGACGTATATATTTTTTCTTCGTCAGTGTTACCTGAAGACTTTGAAAATGCTGCTTCCCCTGTGCCCGTTAATCCATTTTTGTCGGCAGCAAATACGGCACTTGTCCCTGCTAGTAGCAATAAGCCACTAACGATAGTGAATGTTTTGTTTTTCATTTTGTTTTTCATTTTGTTTCCTGTTTTTAAGAGACCTATGCATCCATTTATGCAAAGGTCTCGTTTGGTGTGTTTTTTATAAAAAAATACCCCTGAATAAAATTCAGAGGTATTTTACTAAAAAACAGTTAGCTTTTTTAGTGTTTATAACTTATTTAGACGCATCTTCTTTATTCATGTGTAGATCTATTTGAGGATACGGAATTGAAATTCCTGCATCATCAAATGCAAGTTTTACTTTTTCATTCATATCCCACATAACAGCCCAATAGTCTGCTGAGTTCACCCAAGGTCTAACGATAAAGTTAACGCTTGAATCTGCGAGTTCAGACAATGCAACCTTACAACCTGGATCTTTTAAGATTCTGTCATCTTCAGAAGCAAGTCTTTCTAAGATTTCTTTTGCTTTTTTCAAATCATCGTCATAACCAATCCCAAACACCATATCGACACGGCGCGTATCTTTGGCTGAGTAGTTAGTGATCGGGCCATTTAGGATTTCCCCGTTAGGTACGATAATTTTCTTGTTGTCACCTGTTTTTAGGTTTGATGTGAAAATTCCTACCTGTTCAACAACACCCGTAACCCCTGCGGCTTCGATGAAATCGCCTGTTTTGAACGGTTTGAATAGCACTATCATTACACCAGCTGCAAAGTTTTGCAGTGAGTTTTGTAACGCTAAACCAATCGCTAAACCTGCCGCACCGATTAGAGCGATAAAGGACGTCGTATCAACGCCTAATTGACTTAGTGCTGCAATAATGACAATAAACATCATCATTGTTGAAGCAATTGACAAAACAAAGTCCGATAATATTGGGTCGGTATTGGTTTTTTCTAATGCTTTAACAAGCACTTTTTTGATGATTTTTACAACCCATCTACCAATGACGAATATGGCGATGGCGATGGCGATATTAACAATATGTGGGAGCACATGAGTGTTAAAAAGAGCGATTAAGTCTAAATTTTCCATTTTATTTTTCCTGTTTTAATTTGCGAATACTAATTTAATATTACAGGCGATATTTTACCCTTAATAATTTTTAAAGGCTAATGATTTTTGTTTGATTAAACAAAGTTTTAGCGGCAGAATATCTGGGATTCCTTTTCTAAATGGAATCGTCTTTTCACCTTGAATTAATGGCAGTAGATAGTCTGTTGCAGATTGGGTAATCGAAAAATTATTTTGGTCAATAAAATGATTAGGCACTAGCTTGTCTCGTTCTGCTACCTTCGCTAAATCGACAGTTTCAAATTTATATTTAAACGGATTGTCTTGTAGTTTTTTAACAATCGGCAACACGCCATGTTGTTTGTTTTTAGCCGCAATTACAGCCGCTTCACCTGCTTGGTAAGCAATTTCCCAGTCTGTCTTTGAAACCAAATGGGTTGCTGTTCTTTGCAGATAGTCTGGGGTAATAGAGTGGGTTTTGATGTTTAATTGTTGGTGATTTATTTCAGCGAGTATATTGCCTGCACCACCTAGTTGATAGTAATTTTTGTCAGGCGTTTTTTCAATTTGTTTAAACGCTAGGTACTCATCTTGATGGTTTTTTATCCCTTCGGAAACAACGCAGACACAATAGCCTTTTTCAGCAATTAGTTGCCTTACTCTTTTTATAAATTCGGGTTGATTAAAACGAATTTCGGCGGGTAGAATCATCAGAGGGGCATCAGGCAAATAGTGTTTTACCAATCCGCCTGACAGTGTTAACCAACCCGTATCTCTTCCCATGGTTTCCATTACTAAAAACTGGGTAGAGGTTTTGTGCATGGACTGAATATCAACCGTCGCTAACGCAAGGCTAGTGGCGATATATTTAGCGGCACTGCCAAAACCAGGGCTACAATGCGAAATGGCAAGGTCATTGTCGATGGTTTTTGCAATGCCTACGCAAATAACTTTATGCCCCTGTTCCGTACAAAAATCTGCCACTTTTTGTGCGGTAAGCATCGAACCGTTTCCGCCATTGTAAAAAAAATAACCGATATCGTAGGTTTTAAAGACGGTCAGCACTCGTTGATATTGAGCGGGATTGCTCTCTAAACTATCTAAATCAAAACGGCAAGATTCAAATGCCGCGCCTGGTAAATATTTAAGTTTGGCAAGTTCATCTTCGTCAATTAAATCAATATCAACCAAATTTTCTTCTAGCACGCCTAAAATACCGTTTAACGCGGCATAGGTTTTGCCAAAAATGGTAGGGTGTTTTTTAATGGTCTGAAAGACGGCATAAGCACTGACGTTGATGACGGATGTTACGCCACCAGCTTGTGCATAGATTACATTTTTAGGCATTGATAAGGTTTAACTTTTGTTTAATGTGTATGTTTTTTTTAGAGGCTAAAATAGCTTTAAAAGGTTGTTCTAATAAAAAATTTCGCCATCCAGATAGATGCTCAATGTCGGGTTGTCTGACGATATTTAATAACGTTTGTTTATTCGCAATGCCATTGATGTTCAGTCCGTAATCAATCGCGAGTTGTTGGTTAAGCATCTGTCCAAGGGATAAAAATACATTTTCTTGCTCGGTTGGATTAAATGTAATAACTTGTTTTGTAGGCCAGCTTTCAGGTTCTGCAAAAACTTTATCGATAATTGCAATCCATTGCTTGCCAAATTCTTTAATGCTAGCCTGTTTGATATTCGGTACTTTATAGAGTGCATCAATTGACTGTGGCGGACGTTTTGCAATGCTTATAATACAATCATCTGAAAGCGTCCATTTTCTAGGCTTATTATTTGCAATTGCGTAGCCTTCGCGCCATTGTGCCAAGGCGTTACTAATCGCATGGTTTTTGGGAGGAAGTTGGTTAGCTTTTTTAATGCGTTCATTGGTTCTAGTTGGGTTATCATCATATAAATCAGCGGTTAAAAAATCATCGAAATCTTCTTTTAACGCAAATTGTTGTTTCGCAGATAATTGTTCCATTAACCGCTCATATAATGGAGCTAAATATTTTACATCATTAATCGCATACGCCAACTGTTGGTCAGTTAACGGGCGTTGGTTCCAGTTAGTACGACTTTGATCCTTAGGGATATCAATATTTAATTCCGCTTTCAACACTCTTGCTAATCCTGCCAAGTCGCCATGCCCTAAAAATAATGCGGCAATTTGTGTGTCAAAAATAGCCGAGGGCATCATGCCAGCCTGCTGATACAAAATTTCGATGTCTTGGCGTGCTGAATGAAATACTTTTAAAATCTTGCTGTTCGCTAATAACGTCCAAAGCGGAGTTAAATCCTTAATCGCCAGTGGGTCAATAATTGCACCCTCACCTTGGTCAGTAAAAATTTGGACAAGGCTTAACTCAGCATAAAAGGTATTGGTACGCATAAACTCGGTATCAATCGCAATCCATTGGCAGGAATAGGTGGTTTGCTGACAAAATTCATGAAGTGTTGCGGACGTTTCGAGGTATTTATAAGACATTTATAGAGTGTAAAGGAAAAATAGCGAATAACCAAGTGCTAAAATGTTTTTTTCAATACCCCCCTGGGCACTTTTTAGTTGAAAAACAGTCAAAATAATTAAAAATATACAAATTCAACCTAAAAAGTGCCCAGGGGGGTATTAGAATAGGGCAATAATTTGTACATTCAATAGAGAAACCATTATGTCAGTAAAGAAAATTCATATATTAGGAATTGCAGGAACTTTTATGGGTGGAATTGCTCAGCTGGCAAAGGCGATGGACTTTGTGGTGAGTGGTTCGGATAAGGCAATTTATCCGCCAATGAGTACACAATTAGAACAGGCGGGTATTGACGTCTCTACTTACGAGCAAGAATTTATTGATAAAAATCCAGATTCGGTGGTGGTCGGAAATGCACTAAGTCGTGGACATGATGCGGTCGAAAAAACCTTAAATGCGCATCAATTTTATACTTCGGGTCCGCAATGGTTGGCGGAAAATATTTTAAAAGACCGCTGGGTCGTCGCGGTAGCTGGCACGCATGGTAAAACGACTACCGCTTCAATGGTGGCATGGATTTTGGAGTATGCGGGGTTAAATCCAGGGTTTTTGATTGGTGGCGTTCCTGATAATTTTGGCGTATCTGCCCGTTTAGGTGAGTCGCCATTTTTCGTAGTGGAAGCGGATGAGTACGATACTGCTTTTTTCGATAAACGTTCTAAATTCGTACACTATCGACCGCGTACTTGTGTGCTAAATAACCTAGAATTTGACCATGCCGATATTTTTGACGACCTAGCGGCGATTCAAAAACAGTTTCATCATCTGGTCAGAACCGTGCCGAATAATGGTTTAATTATTTATCCTGCCGATGATGAAAACATACAACAGGTCATTAAAAAAGGCTGTTGGACACCGATTGAACAGCATGGCAAAAATCACAGCGACTGGAGTTATCAGCTAGGAAAATCAGACGCTACAGAATTTACAGTAAGCTATCAAGGCGTGGCAAAGGGGAAGGTAAATTGGAATATGACGGGAGAACACTCAGTTCGTAATGCTCTCAGTGCTATCGCGGCTGCCCAACATTGTGGTGTGCCAGTGGCAATTGCGATTGACGGGCTGTCAAATTTTAAGGGTGTACAACGTCGAATGACACTGCTAGATACCATTAACGAAATTAAAATCTATGACGATTTTGCACATCATCCAACAGCGATTAAAACTACGTTATCTGGGGTGAAAAAACAAATGCAAGGACAGGGTCGA
Organism: uncultured Piscirickettsiaceae bacterium; assembly: GCA_964597465.1. Lineage (GTDB taxonomy): Bacteria > Pseudomonadota > Gammaproteobacteria > Thiomicrospirales > Thiomicrospiraceae > Hydrogenovibrio. The sequence continues at coordinate 8,753 of CAZQYD010000048.1, forward strand.
TTGATTGCGGTGTTCGAACCTCGCTCCAATACCATGCGGATGGGAATTCACCAACAAACGCTACCCAAATCATTCGAAGATGCTGATGACGTTTTTGCCTTTATTGACCCTGCATGGCATTGGAATTTGGAGAGTGACGGTTTTAAACAGTCGCTCACTATTTCCGTAAGCTATGAAGAAATGTTACAACAACTACTCGATAGTGTACAACCTCAAGATACCGTGGTAATTATGTCAAACGGCAGTTTCGGTGGTTTGCATCAAAAGCTCATTACGGCATTAAAACAAAGGCAAAAATAATGTGGGTTATTTTCATTGAAGTCGGGCTGTTGCTGGTTCTAGCGGTGGGAATTGCGTGGGTTGCAATTCCTAGAAAAATCAAGCCTCCTAAAAATAAGAAGCAAAAAAGATGAATAAAGTAACCGCACTAATCGAACGTTATTGGATTTTACTATCGGCAACTATTCTACTAATTATAACAACGCTATCATTGTTACCATTAGACCAGCTCCCCGAAGTACCTGGTACAGATAAGACGCACCATTTTATTGCCTACTGTGTGTTAATGTTTCCCGTTGCATTACGCAAACCAAAGTATTGGTTTGTTATATTAATATTTTTTGCAGTATGGAGTGGTGGGATTGAATTAATTCAGCCTTACGTTAACCGTTATGGTGAATGGTTGGATATGTTAGCGAATACAGCAGGCTTACTACTAGGTGTTTTATTTGGGGGTCTGGTACGAAGACGATTAGGGCTTTGATTTAACGTTGAATAAATTGAATCGTCTAAATCATAAATCTTTTTTACAGAAATACCAATCAGTACATTCATAGCCTTTGTTTAGTCAAAAGCTATGGCGTTATTCGTCACTGTAAACGGTTACATTCCAGTCTTCT
>CAZQYD010000049.1:0-5796 GCA_964597465.1 uncultured Piscirickettsiaceae bacterium
TATCGGCACTTTTTACCAGTATAAAATAATCTTAGTTGTTAAGCGTTTCCTTAGCAAAGGTCTCAAACTATTTTAAAGAAAATTATGTCTAATCAAAAAATAAAAATAGCGATCGTTGGCGGAACAGGATACACAGGTGTGGAGTTGTTACGTTTATTAGCAAATCACCCTAATGCGGAGTTAGTTGCGATTACTTCGCGTAGTGAGGCGGGAGTTAAAGTTGCCGATATGTTTCCAAATTTACGTGGTTTTTTTGATATTGCGTTTTCGGCTCCTGATGTAGAGCAACTGAAAACTTGTGATCTAGTATTTTTTGCGACTCCGCACGGGGTTGCCATGTCAATGACGCCAGTGTTGGTTGCCGCGGGTGTGCGGGTGATTGATTTAGCCGCAGACTTTCGGATTGAAGACATGGATGTTTGGGAAAGTTGGTACGGAATGAAGCATGCTTGCCCTGAAATGATGGCTGAGGTTGTTTATGGTCTGCCAGAAATATATCGTGAAAAAATCAAAACGGCGAAAGTAATTGCCAACCCTGGTTGTTATCCAACCGCTGTACAGTTAGGCTTTCAGCCGTTGATTGAAGCAGGATTAATCGATGTTGATGATTTGATAGTGGATGGAAAGTCGGGCGTAAGTGGTGCGGGTCGTGGTGCAAAAGTTGGTTCACTGGCAGCAGAAACCTCAGAAGGCTTTAAGGCCTATGGTGTGAATGGGCATCGTCATCAACCAGAAATGAAACAAGGCTTGGAAAAGATGGCTGGTGCTGATGTTGGTTTAACATTTGTACCGCATCTGCTGCCGATGATTAGAGGGATTGAAACAACACTTTATGCTAACTTAACCATGCAAGTTTCAGCACAAGAAATACAAAATTTATTTGAAGACTTTTATAAAAATGAACTTTTTGTTGACGTTATGCCAGCAGGCAGTATGCCCGATACAAGAATGGTTAAAGGCTCAAACATGGTTAGAATGGCAGTTTATCAACCAGCAGGAACTAAAAAGGTTGTTGTGACATCGGTGATTGATAATTTGGTGAAAGGTGCTGCTGGGCAAGCGATTCAAAATATGAATATTATGTTTGCATTGCCTGAAACGGCCGGTTTAAATCAAGTCGCGATGTTGCCTTGAAAATCTGTATAATACGCCTAATACAGTTGAGGGGGAGAAGGTTATGTCTGAATTAGTATTACCAGTTGATTTTACTGAAGCCGCCGCCGCGAAAGTGAGTGGTTTAATTGACGATGAAGGCAATCCAGATTTAAAATTACGGGTGTATATCACTGGCGGTGGTTGTTCTGGTTTTTCTTATGGCTTTACGTTTGATGAGAGTCAAACCGATGATGATACGGTTGTTGAAAAAGACGGGGTCAGGTTAATGATTGATCCAATGAGTTTTCAATATCTTGTCGGCGCAAAAATTGACTATCTTGAAGACTTACAGGGTGCAAGATTCGTAATTGAAAACCCAAATGCTTCTACTACTTGCGGTTGTGGTTCCTCTTTTAGTCCGTAACCAGAATCCCTATTTAAAAAATTAGCACTATCCAATTTAGATACCTAACGGTCGCTAAACAGGAGTTTGGGATTAACACTATTCTCTATTCATATAACTTTGCTATCAAAATAAGGCTAGAGAAGCCCTAAGTTGTTAGCGCTTTTCTAGGAAAAATAATGCAATTTACTCCAGGTTTAGCAGGGATTCCAGCCAAGGAATCCGAGATTTCATTTATTGATGGTCAAAAAGGAATTTTGACCTATCGTGGTTACAATATCATGGATCTTGCAGAGCATTCCTCGTTTGAAGAAACTACGTTATTATTGTTGTTTGGGAAGCTTCCTACTCAAGATGAACTAGATTGTTTTGATAAAGCTCTTAAAGAATCTCGCCGTGTAAAATTTAATATTCGAAATATTATGGAAAACCTTCCTGCCACTACGCACCCAATGCACATGTTGCAGGTGGTTGTTGCCAGTCTTGCTAGTTTTTATCCAAGCACCGAGTATATGAAGGGCGGGACAGAAAATCAAAAGTACATCAATGATGTGACCGTGCGTATTATTTCTCATATGGGAACGTTGGTTGCAATGTGGGAACATATGCGTAATGGCTACGAGCCAGTAGAACCGCGTAAAGATTTATCCTATGCCGAAAATTTTCTATATATGGTAACAGGTGAAGAGCCAGATGCAGATTGGGCAAGGTTGTTAGATGCTTGTTTGATTTTGCATGCTGAACACACTATTAATGCCTCCACTTTCACGACGATGGTAACAGGTTCTACCCTTGCCAACCCTTGCTCAGTTATCTCTTCTGCGATTGCATCACTGTCAGGGCCTTTACACGGCGGGGCAAATCAGAAAGTAATCGAAATGTTAGAAGAGATTGGCACACCCGAAAACGCACGTCCTTACATTGAAGATAGACTAAAAAATAAACAAGTCATTTGGGGAATGGGGCATCGTGAGTATAAAACCAAAGACCCACGTGCTAAAATTTTACAGAAGTTATCAGATACACTTTTAAAAAAGAAAAAAGGCGAGTTAAGTCCTTCATTTGCAACGGCTGTTGAGGTTGAAAAAGTCTGTGAAGAGTTACTGGGGCACAAAGGCGTTTACCCGAATGTAGATTTTTACTCTGGCATTCTTTATAAAGAGATGGGCTTTGATGCAGGTTTGTTTACGCCTATCTTTGCCGTCGCCAGATCAGCAGGCTGGATGGCACATTGGCGCGAACAATTACAGGACAATAAAATATTTAGACCAACACAAATCTATAAAGGGATTGGCAATGCGTGTTATATTCCTATCGAAAAACGCTCAATTAATGTGTAAACGATAAAGACAGTTATGGAACCGCTTAATAACTAAGGTTAGAATTAGGCTGAGAAAAAAGTGTCGCTATTTTTGCTGAAATGAGGCGTAATAGCTAGCTATTGCAACGAATTGCAGTGAAAATATCGGCACTTTTTACCAGTATAAAATAATCTTAGTTGTTAAGCGTTTCCTTAGGGTAATATAAAAAAACCGAACTAAATTCGGTTTTTTTATGCCTTTAGGGTGTAAAATCAAGAGTCAAATTTGCTATCCGTAATCCATGAACGGTATGTTTTTTAATTATTAAGGTTTATTTATGAGTACCACTGTTATTGTTTTTTTAGCTTTTTTTGTATTGATTGTTGTGTACTTTATTCATGTTTACAATAAATTAGTAGAATTAAGAAATAAATTTAAAAACGCTTTTGTACAAATTGACATTCAACTTAAACGGCGATATGACCTTATTCCTAATTTAGTAAAAGTAGCTAAAGAAGCAATGGAGCATGAGAAAGAAACGCTTGTTGCGGTTATTGAAGCACGTAATGGTGCAAGGTCTTCGCTACAAGCAGCGGCAGAAAACCCCGGTGATGCGGTATTGGTTTCTCAATTAGTAGCTGCTGAAACTAATTTAAGTGGTGCGATGTCGGGCTTTAGAATGGTGATGGAAGCTTATCCAGATTTAAAAACAAATCAAAATATGATGCAGTTAAGTGAAGAATTAACTTCTACTGACAACAAGGTAACCTTTGCACGCCAAGCATTTAATGATCTTGTAATGGATTACAATACTTATCGTCAAAGTATGCCGCAAATTTTGTTTGCGCCTGCTTTTGGTCATCCTGCGGATGCAAAAATGCTTGAATTTGATGATAGAGAAGCGATACAAGCCGCCGCCAAAGTTGAGTTTTAATCGTAATTGTTTGGATTTAAAAACATGATAGACCTTTGCATCGGTGACCTGTGAATTTTTATAAAGCACAAGATATTGCTAAGCGAAAAACAGGGTATTTAATACTGTTTTTTAGCGTTGTTTTATTTTTACTCATCGTTTTTAGTTCTGTTGTTCTGATATTTATATTTGCTTTTTCAACTTCTCAAGCCTCTTTTAGTAGCGTATTGTCGTCACTGTTTTCAGATGAATACAGACCTATTTTCTATGCCGCTTCTGTGTTTATTATTGGAGGTGCTCTCCTAAGCTCGTTTTTAAAAAATAAACAACTATCAAAAGGTGGTAGTGTGATTGCGGCAAGTATGGGCGGGCTTAAATTAGCCTTCAATACTAAGAGTTTAAATGAACGGAAATTATTAAATGTAGTGGAGGAGATGGCAATTGCATCAGGTATGCCCGTTCCTGATGTTTTTATTCTGAAATCAGAGAAAGGGATAAATGCATTTGCCGCAGGTAATGATCCATCTGATGCCGCTATTGGTGTTACGCAAGGATGTATTGAGAAATTAACGCGTCAACAGCTTCAAGGCGTGATTGGACATGAATTTAGCCATATTCTAAATGGTGATATGCGTTTAAATTCTCATATTATTCTGTTCACTCACGGAGTAGGATTTATTGGTGATTTAGGACGAATTATTATCCATTCTCGTCGTGTTTCCGTAAAAGGAAACCGTGTCGGGGTAAAATTGGCTGGTGGAGTGTTGCTAATATTAGGATGGCTAGGGAGTGTTTCTGGGCGAATTATTCAAGCAGGAGTCAGTCGGCAACGAGAGTTTTTAGCGGATGCTTCATCTGTTCAGTTTACACGAGACCCTTCCGCAATAGCGGGTGCATTAAAAGTGATTGGTGGCGAAAAAGCATCGTCAATTATAAAAAATAAAATAGCAAAAGAAATTGCACATATGTTTTTTGGCGAAGGCTTTAAGAATCCATTTAGTTTGTTGTTTAATACGCACCCTCCAATTGAGAAACGTATTTTATCCGTAGAACCAGAATGGGACGGTGAGTTTCTTGAATCTGTTTTAAATGAAAATTTATCATATTCATTCACAGGTACACCCGTAAAACAATCTACTATGATAGTGCTCCCGATGGCGTTACAGATACTATCGCGTGCAGGGGTCAATGTAGATAAATTAACGGTATCGAATCAAGACAAATTAAATCAATTAATTTTAAAAACACGTGAACCATTTGATGCGATGATTCTAGTGATTGCGGTTTTAATTTACAAAGAACAAATCTCGACAGCGTTTTTAAAAAACTGGTCGTTAAATTTTGAAAAATTAAAAACAGAAAAATTGCTAGAAATGGTTAATCAGCAAGTTACTTTATTGTCTAATGTTGGTTTAAGTAATTATTTACCATTAATTGAATTGGCAATGCCTAGCTTAAAAATGTTGTCTCTTAATCAATATCTGCCCTTAAAATCATTGTTAAAATCCATTATGGCAAAGGATGGAAAAGAAACCGTATTTGAAAAAAGTATTTATCAACTTGTCATTCATTATTTAGACAAGCATTTTGGTCTCTTAGAGTCCGCACGGGTGCGTTATTATTTTGCCAATCAAATAGCGGCAGAAGTGCAGGTGGTTTTGTCCGTTGTGCTTTATTTTGGTAGTGAAAAACTTGAGAATAAAAAGTATCTTTTTGAAAAAAGCTTAACTGATTTAGGGATTTTAAGGGGTTCGTTAAAACTAATAGAGGCAGCGTCTGCAGAGAAACGTTTTGATGAAGCGATGGACAAATTAGCCTACTGTTCAAAAAGCTTAAAGTTAAAGCTTGTTGAGACATTTGCTTTTTGTGTTGAGCATGATGCAGAGGTTAATCAAGTTGAAATGGAACTAGTCTTTGCTCTCGCTATTACCTTAGAAACGCCTTTGCCAAGACTTAAAACGTTAAACCTGTAACAGTATTGGGCTTCTTTAGCGGTATATAAGAATATGCGGGGTAAAAAGTGCCCAGGGGGGGGCATTTAGAGTTAGGGTTCCCAAACACCGCCACGAATCGAATTTTTATTG
>CAZQYD010000049.1:5806-8050 GCA_964597465.1 uncultured Piscirickettsiaceae bacterium
CTCTTGCTATTACCTTAGAAACGCCTTTACCAAGACTTAAAACGTTAAACCTGTAACAGTATTGGGCTATATAAGAATATGCGGGGTAAAAAGTGCCCAGGGGGGTGTAATATTTAGAGTTAGGGCTCCCAAACACCGCCAAGAATCGAATTTTTATTGGCTCCCGTCACTTGCTTTAATTTGATTGGAATTTTGTTAATTCTTTGTTCAGCTAACCAAGCACACATAAATGCTTCTAGTGAATGTGGATTAATATCGTATTTTTGCGTGGTATTGACAGGTAAGTTGGTGCCAGTTTTTAGTCGTTCAAGTAATGTTTTATTTTCACTTCCGCCGCCACAAACGATAATTTCCGCTACTTGATGTTGCTTGATTGCATTTGTAATAGTGGTTGCGGTCAGTTGATTGAGGGTTGAAATTATTTGGCTTGGCGATTCTTTTCCTGTTAAATGCTGATTTAACCAACCTAGGTTAAAAACATCTCTGCCAGTGCTTTTAGGATAGCTTAAACTAAAATAGTTATCCGTTAATAGCTTGTTGAGCAGAGCTTTGTCAACGGGATGGCTTGCTGCAATGTCACCATTTTTATCATAATTTTGTTTAAAATCGCGCTGACAAACTTCATCCATTAGACAATTACCGGGTCCGGTGTCAAAGCCAATGGTTTTTGAATTTTGTAGTATGCTAATGTTGGCAATGCCGCCAATGTTTACAATTGCAACGGCTTGTTTTTTTTGAAATAAAAACCTGTGAAATGCAGGGGAAATTGGAGCACCTTGCCCGCCGTTTGCCATGTCATCAATGCGGAAATCGGCAACGGTTTGAATGCCTGTTTTTTTGGCAATAAAAGCGGGATGCCCAAGTTGAATACTCATTGGAATGTCAGCATTGTGAAAAACAGTTTGCCCATGACAACCAATCGCGGTTATTTGGCTAGGTTTCATCTCTGCGATGGAGAGTATTTTTTTGACGGCTTGGGCGTATATTTCTGCGAGTGATTGCTGTAGTTTTGCCAGTGTGCTTAAATTAATGGTCTGGACTGAGTTAAATAAAATCAACTCAAGTTTTAATGCTTTCGAGTAGGGTAAACAGGTAAAGTTTTGTACAGAATAAGAGTGAGTGCTTTTTTTGATAATACAAACATCAACGCCATCCAAACTGGTTCCAGACATAATGCCGATATAGTATTCTTCGTGCATTTACTCAAATTTTCCTGCTAAATTTATCTCTGATGAAATTCTATCGAATTGTGCTTGCATTAGATTTTTAAATTTAACAAAATTATTTTTATATTTTCTAGGGACTGGTCCTGCATCTGGAAATTTAATTTTTAAGGGGTCTTTATGAACACCATTTTTTCTAAATTCATAGTGTAAATGTGGCCCTGTTACGCGTCCTGTTGCTCCTAAATAACCTATTATTTGTCCTTGTTTTACGCGCTGTCCTTTTTTAAATTTGCCAAATTTAGATAAATGAGCATAGATCGTCATGTATTTGTTAGCATGTTGAATATAAACAACGTTTCCGTAGGTATTACTCCTGCCTCTTCTTGTTAACTTACCATTCCCCGTCGCTCTAATCGGTGTTCCGACAGGTCCACCATAGTCAACTCCACGATGAGCCTTCCATTTTTTTAATACAGGATGAAATCTTTTTGGGTTAAATTTAGAGGTTATTCTTACATAATCAACGGGGTTTTTTAAAAACGCTTTGCGTAGGTCTCTTCCTTTAGAATTGTAATAGCCTATCTTTTTTCCATTGCTGCCCATCAATAAAAACGCAGTGTGTTTATCTCGGTTATTGGTGGTTATTTCAGCGGCTAGAATATTGCCATCACCGATGTATTTTCCATTAATGTATTTTTTTTCATATATAACTTTGAATGGATCTCCTTTTCGCAATTGACGGATAAAGTCAATTTCCCAACCAAAAATATCTGATAAAGACATGATTGTTTTGGCACTTAATCCCGCTGCTTGAGCACTTAAATAAAAGGAACCATTAATTTTTCCATTAGCAACTTCAATGGTTCTCTGTACTTTTTTATCAATTTTTTCAATCTTAAAATTGTCACCTGCTGCACGGGTTAGCTCAATATGCGTAACCTGATTTTTAGGGAAGTGTATTTTCTGTAATTGTTTATTTTCGTCCATCCAAATAGTGAGTATATCGCCAGCATTAAGGCGTGTAATTAATTCACTTCCTTTGGTTTTTTTGATTTTGAGTGATGTTGATGCAGATACA
>CAZQYD010000049.1:8150-9545 GCA_964597465.1 uncultured Piscirickettsiaceae bacterium
GTGGCACTAATCAGAGTGAAAATAATTGCAACAACAACGATATACAACGCAACCTTGATAGCAGGCTTTAAAACGTTGGTTTTAGCGGGGTTATTTATTTGCTTTAATGCTTGAAAACTCATCAGCTAATTATAGCGGTATTGTGTTAATGTTTGGAGAAAAAAGTAGCAGTTTTTTACTTACTCTTTAATCATCTTAAACGCTATAATTATGTGCAAAGGTCTCGTATAGATAAAAAAACTAGTAAAGGGTGCTCAAGATAGTGAAGAATTTAAGATTAAAGAAAAATGAAGAAAAACGGATTAAGCAAGGTCATTTGTGGGTTTTTAGTAATGAGGTGGATACCAAAGAAACGCCGTTGCAGGGTTTTGAAGCAGGGGAGGTGGTGTCGCTAGAATCTGCAAATGGCAAGGCGATTGGTATTGCTTATGTTAATCCACAGACCTTGATTTGTGCCCGTTTACTGAGCCGCAATACCAAGACAAAATTCAATCAAGACTTTATCAAAAAACGTATTCAATCTGCCCTAGCATTGCGTGAAATGAATTTTGATCAACCTTATTATCGTTTGGTGTTTGGTGACTCTGATGGCTTGCCAGGCTTAGTAATCGATCGTTTTGGTGATGTGTTTGTCGCACAAATTACTACTGCTGGGATGGAAAAAGTGAAGGCAGATATTACCTTGACGATTGAAAATCTTTTCCACCCGCAAGCGTTAATTTATCGCAATGATGCGGTAAGTAGAAAACTTGAGGGTCTTGAATCCTATGAAGAAGTTGCCATCGGGGAAATCCCTGATGAAGTGGTGATGGAAGAAAACGGTGCCAAATTTTTAATTCCCGTGCAAGCAGGGCAAAAAACAGGTTGGTTTTATGATCATCGCCTTGCTCGTAAACGTTTGCAGTCTTTAGTAAAAGGCAAACGGGTATTAGATGTCTTTAGTTATCTTGGCGGCTGGGGGATTGAAGCGGCAATGGCGGGGGCAACTGAAGTGCTTTGTGTCGATTCATCGGCCCCTGCATTGGACGGAGTTGATAAAAATTCCCAGTTAAATGGCGTGCAAGATAAGGTCAAAACCTTTGAAGGAAATGCTTTTGATGCGTTGAAAATGTTGATTAGCGAATGTGAGAAATTTGACGTGGTTATTATTGACCCTCCAGCATTTGTGAAGCGTAAAAAAGATATTAAATCGGGGTCAGATGGTTATCGTAGAATTAATGAATTAGCATTGCGATTAGTAGAATACGGTGGGATATTAGTATCAGCATCTTGTTCGCACCACATGAGTCGTGATAGCTTGCTTAAACAGGTGCAATTGGCATCTAGGCATGTTGATCGTACGGTACAATTATTTGACCAAGCACACCAAGCACCAGATCACCCCATTCACCCTGC
>CAZQYD010000050.1:0-9425 GCA_964597465.1 uncultured Piscirickettsiaceae bacterium
ATCGGCACTTTTTACCAGTATAAAATAATCTTAGTTGTTAAGCGTTTCCTTAAACAAAATGTAAATCGCACCCGTTCCACCGTCTTTGGGTTTTGCACTGCAAAATGCGAGTATTTTTGGGTGGTTAGTGAGTATTTGGTTGACTAGGTTTTTTAGGATGGGGTTGTCACTATTTGAGTTGTAGCCCTTTCCGTGTACCAATAAACCGTACTTACATTGATGCTGAATTGCTTCATGTAGAAAAATGTGTATTGCTTGCTCAGCGACGATTTCAGTCTGACCATGTAAATCTTCTGTTATTTCAATGTTAAACTCACCTTTTTTTAGTTTGGTTATATCTTGTTTTCGAATACTAGGGTGCTGAAAAAATAGGCTTTGATGTGCTGAAACAGGCGAAATACTGATGTCTAAAAAATGTTGTTGTACTTCTATTTCATGTGGTGTTTTTTGATGTTTTTTTAGCGTCGGTTTTTTAGGTTTATTTTTTGAAATAATGACCTTGGTTTTCACAGCACCAACACCAGCGGTTGCTTCCGCAAATAAAGCTTTATCTTGTTCTGTTAGTTTAGTCATTTTAGGATGAAAATATGCTGTAAAATTAGTCGCTATTATAATTTAGAATGAAGCGATAAATGAAAGTATTGATTTCAAATGATGATGGTTATAACGCTGAGGGCATCATCGTTTTAAAAGACTGTTTAGAAAAACTTGATTTTCAAAGCGATATTGCGATGATAGCACCTGATAGAAACCGTAGTGCGGCGAGTAACTCGTTAACCTTGCTTGAACCTCTGCGTATTAGAAAACATGGGCATCAAGTTTATAGCGTCAATGGTACGCCAACTGACTGTGTGCATTTAGGCATTAATGGAGCGCTTGATTTTGATGCAGACTTAGTCGTATCAGGTATTAATGATGGGGCAAATTTGGGCGACGACGTTCTTTATTCGGGCACGGTTGCGGCGGCGACAGAAGGGCGTTTTTTAGGGAAACCTTCAATTGCAATTTCGCTAACAGGTCATAAACATTTTGCGACAGCTGCACATGTGTTGATTGAGTTTCTAAAAAGTTATCATCAGCTTAATTTAGATAAAAATACGATTATTAATATTAATGTTCCAGATGTTCCCTTATCAAAATTAAAAGGCATAAAATTAACCCGTTTAGGAAAGCGACATTGTTCTGACCCCGTGGTGAAGCAAAAAGATCCTCGTGGGGGTGATATCTATTGGGTTGGCCCGGCTGGTGGGGCAGAAGATGCTTCGGAAGGTACAGATTTTCATGCCATTGAACAGGGCTATGCATCGGTTACTCCGCTTAAAATAGATTTAACCAACTATAAAATGCACGAACAAATGAAATCTTTTTTTGATGAATGATTCAGATATTCAGTTATTAATTCAAGCCAAACCAAGCTTTCCTAATTCAAAATTCCAAGAAAAACAAGGCGTTGGTATGATTTCGCAACGTACAAGAAATCGACTTGTTGAGGAACTAATTGGTTTAGGCGTAAGTCATTATGAGGTGTTGAATGCCATTAAAGTTACCCCAAGACATTTGTTTTTAGATGAAGCCTTGGCGACACGGGCTTATGAAAATACTGCGTTGCCGATTGGTTTCCAACAAACTATTTCACACCCCTGGGTGGTTGCAAAAATGTCCGCTTGGTTGTTTCAAGATTCTGGTATGAACAAGGTACTGGAGGTCGGTACGGGTTCAGGTTATCAAACATCTATTTTGGCACAGTTGGCAGAGCAGGTTTATAGTGTCGAGCGTATTCAGCCTTTATTAAGCAAAGCACAGCAGGTTTTAAGCTCTTTAGAAATAAATAATGTTGAGTTTTTATTAACCGATGGGCATTGGGGCTGGACGGAACATGCAAAATATGACGGTATTATTTCCGCCGCATCGCCAGCTGAAGTACCGCAATCCTTGATTGAACAGCTAAAAGAAGGCGGGCGTTTAATTATGCCAATTGGCGAAGATGAACAGTTATTGTATGGCTTTATAAAGACCGCAACGGGATATACTAAAAAATGTTTGGGCGAAGTATTATTTGTGCCAATGCAAAAAGGAGTAGTTGAAGAATGAAGGTTTTTACGTATTTATATGACAAAACGCTGGGTTGGTCAAAGCACAAGCATGCCCCTAAATACTTAGCGGGAATGAGTTTTGCAGAATCGTCTTTTTTCCCGATTCCACCAGATGTAATGCTAATGCCAATGGCGTTAGCCAAGCCTGAGAAAGCCATGTGGTTTGCCACGATTACTACCGTCTTTTCTTTACTGGGTGGTTTATTTGGTTATTTTATTGGTTATGCCTTGCTAGATGTTGTATTACCTATTTTAGAGTCTTTGAACTACATCACTAAATACGAAAAAGCGGTCGGGTTTTTTGAAGAATATGGTTTTTGGATTGTTTTTATTGCAGGTTTTAGTCCTATTCCATACAAATTAGTGACGATTGCCGCTGGAGCATCCGCTATGGCATTGTTGCCTTTTATTATTGCGTCCTTTATTGGTCGTGGAGCAAGGTTTTTTCTAGTTGCCTACCTTATGAAAGTAGGTGGCGAAAAATATGAGCCTAAGATTCGTCAATCGGTAGATATGATTGGTTATGGATTGATTGTGCTTATTTTGGGTTATATTGCTTATAAATATGTTTAGCCTCTTAATTAACAAAGCACTTGTTTTGACCGTCGTTGTGTTGGTTATTAATGGGTGTACTCCTGCAAAATACAAAGGCTGGTCTGGCGGTGACGATTATTTTGATAAAAACAATAAAACAAAGCAAAAACAATTAGTTAAAGAAGATAGTAAAACAAAGTATAAACTGACAAAAACCAACCCTTGTCCAGATGTTTACCTAGTAAAAAAGGGTGATACATTGAGTGGTATTTCTCAGCGTTGCTCGATAAAACAGGCAACGTTGGTTAGAATAAATCAATTACTTCCACCTTTTTGGTTGAAGGTTAATCAGCAGATAAAACTCAAACCTCCTAAAGGATTTGTAGAGAAACAAAATCCTAAAAATAGTTTTGTATGGCCGTTAAAAAACAGAGTTAAAAAGAGTCGTTTATCCAGCTACCAATTTGTAGATGATGCTAGTGGGTTAACTTCATTAACCATTAAGGCACCAACAGGCACAGCGGTTTATACGGTTTCTGCTGGTGAGGTGGTTTATGCAGGCGAAGGAATTAAACATTTTGGCAAGTTGGTTATCATTAAACATGACAACGGTTATTTAACGCTTTATGCCCATAATCATGCACTAAAGGTAACAGAAGGTCAGAAGGTCAAATCGAAACAGCTAATTGCAACGGTTGGTAACTCTGGAAACGTTTCAAAGCCTCAGTTATACTTTGAAGTAAGGTATCGAGGAATAAAAGTTGATGCTAAGGAAAACTTTAAATTAAGGAAGTTATGATGTCAGATGAAATAATAAATAACCAAGATACATCTTCACAAAAAAATATCGCACTAGCAGTATATTTATTGCAAGGCTTAGCTTTTTTTGTTGGTATAACCTATATTATTGCGGTTGTTCTTAATTACATTAAAAAAGACGATGCCAAAAATACTTGGCTAGAAAGCCATTTTAAATGGCAAATTCGTACCTTTTGGTTTTCCGTATTATGGTTTGTAATCGGGATTGCTACGGTCATGCTTTATATTGGTAGTCTGATTATTTTAGTGAATGCGATTTGGGTAATCTATCGTATTATTAAAGGTTGGTTACGACTGAATGATAATCGACCGATGTACGACTAATGTACGACTAAAGAGCCACCTTATCTTCTTCCATAATTAAAGCCAGTAAAACCTCTCTATCTTCGGTGGTAAGTACGTTAAAGGTTCTGGCAGCGGCGGCGTTGTTCATTACCTCTAATCCCACGCCTTGTTTTGCACAATAGGCAAAAAACGTTACATCAGGAAAAGTTTGGGTTTCGCCCGTTCCTAAGAGAATGACTTCTGGTTTCAGCTTCAGTAGTTCATCTAGCCTATCAAAATTTAATTCACTAATATGTTTACACTGCCAGTCTTGATGTAAATAATGCTGGGTTAAATAACAACTGCTTTGCACTTTTTGATCATTAATAACCACTTCACCCGCTTGGTATTTTTTGATGGCTAAAATGTTAGAATCTCGGTGCTCAGTAAATTTCATTAAACTTCTCAAAATGTGATTATTAGAGAGATTATAGTCCAATTCTCATTGACGAAATAAATGATTACTGTATCATAATACGATTATAAAAAAATTACGTAAAAAGGTCTAATTACCGTGACGGGCGACTTCCAAAGAATTAAACGATTACCTCCTTATGTCTTCAATATTGTGGGTGAATTAAAAGCTGAAGCCAGAAGAAAGGGCGAAGATATTATTGATTTTGGGATGGGTAATCCAGACCAAGATACACCGAAACATATTGTTGATAAACTGATTGAGGTTGTACAGCGTGAAGGTACACATCGTTATTCGGTTTCGCAGGGTATTCCGCGTTTACGCAAGGCGATTTGTAACTGGTACAAAACGAAGTACGATATCGATTTAGATGCCGATACAGAAGCCGTGGTCACGATTGGTTCAAAAGAAGGTTTGGCTCATTTGGCAATGGCTACGGTGGATAAGGGTGATACTGTTTTAGTTCCAAACCCAGCTTACCCAATCCACCCTTACGGATTTGTGATTGCAGGTGCGGATATTCGTCATGTTAAAATGACACCTGAAGTCGATTTTTTTGATGAGTTGGAAAGAGCGATTAAAGAATCTTGGCCAAAACCTAAGATGCTAGTAATGAATTTCCCTGGTAATCCTACCACTCAAACGGTTGATTTAGAATTCTTTGAAAAAGTCATCGCGATTGCTAAGGAACATAGTATTTGGGTGATTCATGATTTAGCCTATGCGGATATTGTATTTGATGGTTATAAAGCCCCGTCTATCTTAGAAGTGGAGGGTGCGAAAGATATTGCAGTCGAGTTCTACACTCTTTCAAAAAGTTACAATATGCCAGGCTGGCGGGTTGGGTTTATGGTCGGTAATCCTCAGTTAGTTAATGCCTTAAAACGCCTTAAATCCTATTTGGATTATGGAACATTTACGCCAATCCAAGTCGCCGCAATTGAAGCCCTAGAAGGCCCGCAAGAATGTGTGCAAGAAATTTGTGATATGTATAAAGTTCGCCGTGATGTACTTTGCGATGGTTTAAATGCCATTGGTTGGGAGGTCGAACCACCAAAAGCAACTATGTTTGTGTGGGCAAAAATCCCTGAATTTTACCAAGAATTGGGTTCGTTAGAGTTCTCTAAAAAATTATTAGAAGAGGCAAAAGTTGCCGTTTCACCAGGTATTGGTTTTGGTGATTACGGCGACGATCATGTTCGTTTTGGTTTAATTGAAAATGAACACCGAACAAGACAAGCACTGCGTGGCATACGCGATATGTTTAAAAATGATGGAATATTGAAATAATGAAAACAGTTAAAAAAACAGTTAAGCTAGGTTTATTAGGGTTTGGTACAGTTGGTGGCGGTACGGTAGAAATCATTCAGAACACCCAAGATGAAATTCAACGCCGCCTTGGTGGGCAAACACGCATTGTTGTTGAACATATTGCGGTAAGAGATTTAAATAAAAAAAGAGCGGTAGATACGGCAGGCATCAAAATTACAACCAACCCATTAGATGTGGTCAATGATCCAAATGTTGATATTGTGGTTGAGCTAATGGGCGGTACAACGTTGGCAAAAGATTGTTTTGAAGCGGCGATAGCCAATAAAAAACATATCGTCACTGCTAACAAAGCATTAATTGCCGAGCATGGTAATGAATTATTTTCTTTAGCGGAAAAAAACAATGTTGTTATTGCCTACGAAGCGGGTGTGGCTGGTGGTATTCCAGTCATAAAAGCGATACGTGAAGGTTTGACTGGTAATAAAATTAACTGGGCGGCAGGGATTATTAACGGCACAGGAAACTATATCCTGACCGAAATGAAAAAGCCTAATGCAGATTTTGCCGCAGTATTAAAAGTAGCCCAAGAACTAGGCTATGCCGAAGCCGACCCAACGTTTGATGTTGAAGGAATTGATGCCGCACATAAGTTAGCGATTATTGCATCGATTGCATTTGGTATTGAATTACAGTTTGACAAGGTTTATACCGAAGGGATTTCAAAAGTCGCCGCTGAAGATATTCAGTTCGCAGAAAAACTGGGTTATCAAATCAAACATCTTGGCGTGGCAAGTCGTGCTGAAAATGGTTTTTCACTAAGAGTTCACCCGACATTAGTACCTAATTCCACATTGATTGCCAATGTGGCAGGAGTGATGAATGCAGTGATGGTAAATGGCGACAGTGTCGGCACAACCATGTATTATGGTGCAGGTGCAGGTGCAGGGCCAACTGCCAGTGCGGTGGTTGCCGATATTATTGACATTATCCGTGGTTTAGAACAGCCACAACAGGACAAGGTAACAGGACTTGGCTTTGATTTATCAACCCTAAACACTAATCCAATCATTGATATTAGCGAAATAGAGTGTCGTTATTACTTGCGTTGTTATGCAAAAGACCAAGCTGGCGTACTAGCCAAAATTACTAAAATGATGGGTGATTTAGGCATTAGCATTGATAGTCTTCATCAAGATACTTGTGATGTAAATAAAAATGAAGCGACGATTGTGTTAATAACCGACAAAGTAAAAGAGGCAACGTTTAATAAGCTATTAGCAGAACTGTCTAGCTTTGAAGGTATTGAAGGCGATGTGCAACGAATTCGTGTCGATTTGTTAGACTAATTTATGTCTGAGACCGCTACAAAATCCATTACGCTTTGGATTCCTCAGCTACTGCATAGCAGTCGTATTAAGGAAGCACAGGAGCAACTTAAAATCATTAAGTTGCCTTGGTTGAGTCGTCTGCTTGCCAAAGCGGACAGTCTGCCAATGAAAGCCAATCAATCCTTTTACCAAACCGCAAGCTACCTCTTTCACCAACCAGCTACCTTACCAATCGCCGCGACGCTCGCTATGGCAGAACTTTTCGATGCAGACGAGAACTTATTTTGGTTAAAAATTGACCCAGTCCAACTCATTGCCGATAGAGATTCTTTGGTCTTGGTTCCCGCAAAAGATTTAGGCATTACCGAAGCAGAATCGCAAGCACTACTGGAAGCGTTCAACCAACATTTTGCCGAAGATAGTGTTCAGCTAGCCTACGCCAGCCCAACCAGTTGGTATCTTAGCATCGTTCAGTCTGTTGATATTCAAACGGTTTCGATTGAAGATTTATCTTACAAACCTCTCAACGATGCGATGCCAAAAGGTAACGCGGCTACCTACTGGAAAAAACTTATTAACGAAACACAAATGTTGTTCTTTAGTCATCCCGTAAACGAAGCACGACGAGAAAAAAACATGCCAGAGATAAACAGCATCTGGCCGTGGGGCGAGGGCATGTTTGCTGAAGACAAAATCAAATTCAGAGAGCAAGCGTCGATTCATTCCAATAACCTTTATTTAAAAGGTATTGCTTATAAAACCACCCCAACTCCGTGTTTTCAGCTAAAAAGTGCCCAGGGGGGTAGTCTAAAACAAGCACTGGAAAGCAATACAGAACATGATTTAATCTGTCTAGACAATATTAGCGACTCATTAGAACAGCTTTCAGAGCAACAATGGCTAGATTGCTTACTGCAACTCGATAAAGATTACTTTGAACCTTTATATCAACAACTTAAACAGGGTAAAATAAACTCATTATTGTTGGATTTAGGGCTAAATGAACGCTATCACCTAGTGCCAAAACACCTCAATCGTTTTTGGCGACTCAACAAACAAATACACAAATACAAATAAACACAAATAGAGAAAAAGTTATTATGAATTTCATCGAAACCCGTGGCAATGACGGAAAAAAAGCAACTTCGGTTACCTTTTCACAAGCGATTTTAAGCCCAATGTCATCATTTGGTGGGGTTTACTCGCCAGAATTCTTGCCGAGTTTTGGAACAAGTTTCTTTACAAAACATCTCAATTCCAACTATAAAACACTCGCTAAAGACGTGTTGGACGCATTTGAAATTGATATTGACCAAGCGGTTATCAATGATGCCTTGTCGCTGTATGATGCATTCGATGATGCTAAAAACCCCGTTCCTGTTGAAAAAGTCTATGATGATTTATACGTTAGCGAACTCTATCACGGGCCAACACGTGCCTTTAAAGACATGGCATTACAGCCTTTTGGCAAAGTATTATCTGCGGTTGCACAAGCGAAAAATGAAAAATATTTAATCCTCGCCGCCACCAGTGGCGATACCGGCCCAGCGGCACTCGAAACCTTTAAAAATCGTGAAAATGTACAGGTTGTTTGTCTATATCCAGACGGCGGAACTTCAGACGTACAACGTCTACAAATGGTCACAGAAGATGCCAAAAACTTAAAAGTAATCGGTATTCATGGCGATTTCGATGACGCACAAAATGCACTAAAAGATTTATTAACCTCCGATGCTTTCAACGCAACACTGAAAGAAAAACACATTTCGTTATCAGCGGCAAACTCCGTCAACTTCGGGCGTAT
Source organism: uncultured Piscirickettsiaceae bacterium (assembly GCA_964597465.1). Taxonomy (GTDB): domain Bacteria; phylum Pseudomonadota; class Gammaproteobacteria; order Thiomicrospirales; family Thiomicrospiraceae; genus Hydrogenovibrio. The sequence goes on from CAZQYD010000050.1 coordinate 8,590, forward strand.
TATTTTTCAAACCATTTATCATATTCACAGCTACCTAGAATTAGTTAGAAAAAATGCTATCAAAATGGGCGAGCAGGTTTACTTAAATGTTCCAAGTGGAAACTTCGGTAACGCACTGGGGGGTTACTACGCGATGCAAATGGGCTTGCCAGTCAAACAAATTCATATCGCATCAAACAGCAACAATGTACTCACAAATCTGATTAAAACTGGAGCTTATGATTTAAGAAAACTTCGCGTTATTCCAACCACCTCACCCGCAATGGACATTCTAAAATCATCAAATATCGAACGTATTTTATTTGACATGTTTGGTAGCGAAAGAACCAAACAACTAATGGCAGAACTAGACGACAACAAACACTATCAACTAACCGATGCCGAATTAGCAAAAATTCAAACCATCTTTGCCGCAGACTATTGCACAGACGAAGAGGGGGCTGAATACATCAAACAAGCCTTCGAAGTAAACTACCTAATGTGTCCGCACACCGCGACCTGTTTCAAGGCTTACGACACCTGTCGAACAGACAAAGCAATCAAAACCATCGCCTACTCAACCGCAGAATGGACCAAGTTTTCACCGGTAATCGCCAACGCATTAACAGGCGAAAACTTCGAACACGACCGCGACGCGATTGATAAAATAAAACAAATTTCCAACGCCAAAATAGTTCCACAAATCATGGAACTATTCGACAAACCCATCGCCCAAAAAACTATTATCGACAAACAAGATATCGAAAAAGAAATTCTAGCGTTTTTAGCTTAATTTTAGTTATTTAAGGAGACACTTAATAACCGCGATTAGAATTTTACTGAGAAAAAATGTGCGT
>CAZQYD010000051.1:0-9397 GCA_964597465.1 uncultured Piscirickettsiaceae bacterium
AATAAGGCAAAATTTATCTCATTTTTATTCGCACCCCATTTATGCAAAGGTCTCTTTAAATACCGATGGTTAGTTACCATTATGTTGTTTTCAGTTCCTTTTTCTGCTTTTGCAGAAGCGGCTGCACCTGTCTTGTCAAAAGGTCTAGAACCTAGTGATCATATTTGGCAAATAATGATTTCTTTAACTTTGATTTTATTGCTTATTTTTGTTAGTGCTTGGCTCGTTAAACGCTTTGGCAGGGTGAATGGCGTGGCGAGTGATAAAATGCAGGTGTTAGCAAATATGGCGGTTGGTCAAAGAGAACGTATTATTTTGTTAGAAATTGGTGGCGAACAATTATTAATTGGTGTGACGCCTTCTCAGGTGAATTTTTTACATGAATTAAAAGAGCCAATAGATTTTAATAAACAGCAAAATAGTGCAGTTGGATTAAGTCAGAAAATTAGTCAAAATTTTGCCGAAAAATTACAGGATGCCATGCAGTCTAGAAAAGAGAGTAAATCAAATAACACGCTAGATAAAAAAAAGGAACTATCGGGTGATTAGTTTTAAAAAATCGATACCGCTAGTTTCTTTTTTAGTTCTGCTGTTCGCTCCGATGTTTGCTTTTTCAGAGCCTGGTATCCCCGCATTTACCGTTGAAACAGATGCACAAGGTAATCAAGACTACACCTTAACGATGCAGATTTTAATGTTGATGACTGGGTTGACTCTGTTACCTGCTGCGTTGATTGGGATGACTGCTTTTTTAAGAATTGTGGTAGTTTTGGCACTGTTAAGACAGGCATTAGGAACACAAAGTACACCTTCAAACCAAATACTAGTTGGTTTGGCACTTTTCCTTACGTTATTTATTATGGCTCCAGTTTTTGATAAAATCTATTCAGAGGCGATTAACCCTTATCTTGAAGAGCAGATTAAATTTAAAGAAGCGCTTGATATTGGGAAAAAACCCATGCACCAATTTATGGTGCAACAAACTCGTGAGACAGATTTAGGTATGTTTGCTGAAATGGCTGGTATTGAACTAATCGATCCCGAAACAGTACCTTTTCAAGTGCTAATTCCTGCCTACATGACCAGTGAACTAAAAACCGCTTTCCAAATCGGTTTTATGATTTTTATTCCGTTTTTGATTATCGATTTAGTGGTCGCAACGCTATTGATGGCGATGGGGATGATGATGCTGTCGCCAATGATTATTTCGTTACCGTTTAAAATAATGCTGTTTGTATTAATCGATGGCTGGGCATTGATTATGGGCACTCTAGCAAATAGCTTTGTCGTGCCTGGAGGGATTTGAAGATGAATGCTGAATTTGTATTGACACTTGGGCAACGGATGCTCGAAGTAGTAGTGATGTTAGCTGCACCATTACTACTACCTGCATTGGCTGTCGGTTTATTGGTTGGAATGTTTCAAGCCGCAACACAGATCAACGAAATGACGTTAAGCTTTATTCCCAAGGTCGCAATCGTTGGCGTGGTACTTATTTGGGCTGGTCCTTGGATGTTAGAAAAGCTTGTTTCTTTTACGCGGGAACTCTATCTAAATATTCCTGCTTTTATTGGTTAAAATGACCAGCAAGGTGGAGTTAAGCCATGACTTTTAACTATGAAGATTTTTTGCAGTTATTAGGCTTATACTTTTGGCCTTTTGTCCGTATTACGGGTATGCTGATGATTATGCCACTGTTTTCTGGTCGATATGTAACGATTAAAATTCGTTTAATGTTAGCAGTTTTTGTTACCCTCGCGATTGCCCCTTCGCTTACCTTGCCTCCTCCAGTTGATCCGTTTACTTGGTATGGTGTTTTATTGATTATTCAGCAGCTAGGGATTGGTATTGCGATAGGATTAATTTTTGCGGTTGTTTTTCAATCGTTTGTTATTGCTGGGCACTTAGCGTCAATGGCAATGGGGCTGGCGATGGCAAGCATGGTTGACCCGGCAACAGGAGTAAACACACCTGTAGTAGGACGTTATTTTACGATTATCGCTACCTTAGTTTTTTTATTGCTGAACGGTCATATGTTGGTATTTAAACTAGTCTTTGACAGTTTTGAAACCTTGCCAGTTGGGTTACATTTTTTTAACCAAGAAAGTTTAAAAATGATTTACGGGTTTGGTAGTAAAATGTTTGAAACTGGCGTTTTGTTAGCCTTGCCATTAGTCACTGCATTGTTATTGGTAAATATTTCATTCGGCGTAGTGGCTAGAGCCGCTCCAGCGTTAAATATTTTTGCGGTTGGTTTCCCCGTTACGTTAATGGTTGGTCTATTAATGTTAATTTTTATCACGCCACTTGTTATGCCTCATTTAAAACAAATACTCCTCCATGCAAATGACTTGATACTGCATTTAAGGCTAGAGAAATAGCTGATGGCAGAGAATAAGGACGGTACCGAAAAATCCGAAGAACCCACCGAGAAAAAACTTCGGGAATCTCGTGAAAAGGGGCAAATTCCCCGTTCAAAAGAACTTTCAACTTTAATAATGACCTTGTCTGCCGCCGTTTTTTTGTATTTTTATGGTCATTATATGATTAAAGATTTTGAGTCTATCCTAAGGCTGGGGTTAAGCTTTGATCGTGCGCATGCGTTTGATATTAATATGTTAGCGAATCGTGTTTTCGGCATGACTGTTGAAGCGATTTATATGGTGATTCCTTTTTTATCATTAATGGTTTTTATTGCTCTGACCTCTTCGGCACTGATTGGTGGCTGGAGTTTTAGCATGAAATCCATGTCACCCAAACTCAGCAAGATGAACCCAGTTAAAGGGTTAAAAAAAATGGTGTCAATGAATGCTTTAATGGAATTGATGAAGGCACTAGCGAAATTTGTATTGATTGGTTTTGTCGCGGCGTATTTTTTATGGTTTTCTTATGAAGAGGTCATCTCACTAGGGATTGAAGATAAAGATTCTGCACTAGCTCACTCGGCAAAATTAATTATGCAGGCATTTATTTTTGTGAGTTTGGCGTTAATTTTGGTTGCCGCCGTGGATATTCCTTTTCAAGTGCATCAGCACATTACTCAGTTAAAAATGACCAAACAAGAGGTCAAAGAGGAGCATAAACAGCAAGAGGGTAACCCAGAAGTAAAAGGGCGGATACGTCAGTTGCAACGCGAAATGTCGCAAAAACGAATGATGCAAAGCGTTCCTGATGCCGATGTCATTGTAACCAACCCAACGCATTTTGCAGTAGCATTAAAATATGAAGAATCTAGCATGGCTGAACCAATGGTGTTAGCGATTGGTTCAGACTTAATGGCAAGTCAAATTAGAACAATCGCGACAGAAAATAGCATTCCGATAATAGAATCGCCTTTGCTTGCACGTGCATTATACTATAATGCAGAAGTTGACCGCCCGATCCCTTATGAGTTGTTTAAATCCGTAGCCGCTATTTTGGCTTATGTGTATCAATTAAGAGATGGCGTGCTTGCGAAAGGTGTCGATGTAAATGACTTTAAAAAGTTATCGGTTCCTGAAAAATTTAAAACAGAAGAGTGATTTAAACGTAAATGGATTTACAAAAGCTACTTAACAGGATACAACAATCTTTTAGCAAAGGAATCGGGATTCCTATTGCTATTTTAGCATTGTTGGCAATGGTGGTCGTTCCTTTACCTCCATTCCTGTTGGACGCTTTTTTTACGTTCAATATAGCACTTTCTTTAGTTGTTTTATTCGTCACTCTTTATTCTAGTCGTCCGCTTGATTTTGCAATTTTTCCAACGGTTATCCTGCTAACGACACTTTTTCGTCTATCGTTAAACATCGCATCAACCCGTGTTATTTTATTAGACGGTCATAACGGCGGCGCGGCGGCTGGTCATGTTATTGAAGCATTTGGGCAGTTTGTTATTGGCGGTAACTTTGCCGTTGGTTTGGTTGTATTTGCTATTTTGGTGATTATTAACTTTGTGGTAATTACCAAAGGTGCAGGACGAGTCGCAGAAGTAAGCGCAAGATTTACTTTGGATTCTATGCCTGGAAAACAAATGGCAATAGATGCCGACTTGAATGCAGGATTAATTACCCAAGAAGATGCACAGGCTAGGCGAATAGAAATTACTTCAGAAGCAGACTTTTACGGTTCAATGGATGGTGCAAGTAAATTTGTTCGGGGGGATGCGATTGCGGGTATCTTTATTCTCTTTATTAATTTAATTGGAGGTTTTGCAATCGGAATGGGTCAACATGATATGGACTTTAATAATGCCGTAGAGGTCTATACTATCTTGACACTTGGTGATGGTTTGGTTGCTCAAATACCTGCTTTATTACTGTCAACTGCAACGGCAATTATTGTAACCAGAGTTTCTGGCGACAAACGAGACATGGCAGAGCAAGTTCAAGATCAAATGCTCTCTAACCCCAAAGCATTAGCTATGTCGTCAGGTATTATTGGAATCTTTGGTTTGATTCCTGGTATGCCAAATGTTGCATTCTTAACTTTTTCTGCGGTTTCTGGTGCGGGTGCTTACTACATATATAAAAGGCAAGATAAAAAACCAAAAGACCTAGAATCTATTACCGAGGAATCTGCTGCAGAAGATGAAAGCTCATCAGAACTGAGCTGGGATGACGTCCAGACAGTTGATATATTAGGGCTTGAGGTTGGTTATCGTTTAATTCCGATGGTCGATAAAACGCAAAATGGACAGTTATTGGAGCGAGTAAAAGGGGTTAGAAGAAAGGTATCTCAAGAACTTGGTTTTTTAGTTCCATCAGTTCACATTCGAGATAATTTGGATTTGCAGCCCAATCAGTATAGAATTATGTTGTTGGGAGTCGTTTCTGGAGAAGGCGAGGTATTTACTGATAAAGAATTAGCAATTAACCCAGGGCAGGTATTTGGTGAAGTGCCTGGTAAAGCAACCAAAGATCCTACATTTGGTTTAGATGCAGTATGGATTTCACCTGCGGATAGAGAGCAAGCGCAAGCACTAGGTTATACCGTTGTTGATTCAAGTACCGTTGTTGCAACACATGTAAGTCAAGTAATACAAGACTTTTCTGATAAGCTGTTAGGTCACGATGAAGTACAAAAACTGATTGAGAAGTTAAAAGAAACCTCACCAAAACTAGTAGAGGAGTTAATCCCTGATAAATTATCTTTGGGTATTCTAGTTAGGGTTCTACAAAATCTATTGATGGAATCGGTGGCAATTAAAGATTTAAGAACAATTTTAGAGTCACTAACAGAGGTTGCCGCAATAGAGCAAAATCCTGTTAATTTAACAATTCATGTTCGGGCAGCATTAGGACGGGCAATTGTGCAGTCGCTAGCGAGTGGCAGTGACGAGCTAAAGGTGATTACATTGGAGCCTACCTTAGAGCAGTTGTTGTTGCAAGCCGCACAAGGTTCAGCAGAAGGTCAGCTAGCAATTGAACCAACGCTAGCGGAAAGGCTACATACAACATTAAAAGAAGAATCACAGAAAATAGAAATTGAAGGTGATTCAGCAATTTTATTAGTTGCGCCACAAATTCGTGCACAATTAGCAAAATTATTTAAATTTAGTTTGCCAAGTATTCATATTTTGGCATATTCGGAAATACCCGAGAATAGAAAAATTAGCGTAGTGGCTAACATTGGGCAGGACTCTTAAAGGAGTATGGGTAAATGAAATTAAAGCGTTATTTAGCTAAAAATATGCGTGAAGCGATGGATGCTGTTCGTGAAGAATTGGGTGACGATGCGGTTATTATGTCAACGCGTAATACTGCAACGGGTGTGGAAGTTGTTGCCGCGATGGATGAAGATTCGAAGCAAAATTTTGAATTGAACTCACAGTTTGACTTGGAAGACCACTCTCCGCAACAAGTAGGTAAATCTGTTCAGCAAGAAAGCCAAGACTTAGCAATGAGCCAAGAAATTCATAATTTATCGAATGAATTAAAAACCATGAAGAGTATGTTACAAAACCAAATGTCTAGCTTGGCGTGGAGCCAAAGTGAAACAAAAGATCCTAAAAAAGTTGCTCTGTTAAAAAAATTAATCCAACTTGGAATAGGTTGGGACTTAGCAGAAAATCTTGTCGAAAACGTAGAGAAAAAAAGTATTCAAGCTTGGACTGAAATTCTAAAAAAACTAGAAAATAAAGTACCTGTTTCAAACATAGATGTTGTTGATGCAGGAGGTGTTATTGCGTTAGTTGGGCCGACTGGGGTCGGAAAAACCACGACAATTGCTAAAATGGCAAGTCGTTTTGTGATGCGAAACAGTGCTAGCCAGTTAGCACTGATTTCAACGGACTGTTATAAAATTGGCGCGCAGGCACAGTTAAATACGTTTGCTGATTTGTTAGGCGTCCCCGTTCATGTAGCCGCAACGGAAGGTGAACTTTATACGTTATTATCTTCGTTGGCTAAGAAAAAATTGATTTTGATTGATACGGCGGGACTTAGCCAAAGAGATAGCTTGATAAATCAGCAGCCGACTAAAACGAGAATGGGTGTGGATAGTATTCACAATTATTTGGTGATGTCTGCAGCAACTCAACTTAGTGTCATGAATGACGTTGTTGATTCGTTTGGTAAAGTTGGTTTAAAAGGTTGCATATTAACCAAGCTAGATGAAGCAACACAGCTAGGAAATGCGGTAACTATTTTGATCGAAAAGTCATTGCCTTTGGTTTATACCACCAGTGGGCAGAAGGTTCCTGAAGACTTGGATGCAATTAACGCGCGAGAGCTTATTGATAGTGCAATGGTATTAGGGCAACAAAAAGACCCGATAAGAAATGAAGTGGCTTTTAAGTTAGGAATGGGCAGGGATGTTTCGAATGCACAATGATCAGGCCGCGGGTTTAAGAGCGATGAAAACCAATAATCTTAATCATGAAGATGTAAATAGTGATATGCTAGATGCCAATATGAAAAAAGAATCAATTAATACTCCTAAAAATAAAGTAGGTAAACGCACGAAGCCTGTTCGAGTGATTGCTGTGGCAAGTGGTAAAGGTGGCGTTGGTAAAACCAATGTGTCCGTTAATCTAGCGGTTGCCTTGACGAAACTTGGTAATCGTGTATTGTTGATGGATGCTGATATGGGGTTAGCAAATGTTGATATTATGCTGGGTTTACAAGCTAAATATAATTTATCACATGTGCTAAGTGGCGAGAAATCATTAGTCGAAGTGATGGCTGATGCTCCCGGTGGTTTTAAAATTATACCCGCTACCTCTGGTGATAGCAGGATGGCACAGCTAACACTGGCTGAAAACAGCGGAATTATTAACGCATTTTCGGAAATTGATGGTTTTTTGGACGTCTTAATCATAGATACCGCGGCTGGAATTGCTGATAGCGTGATAAGTTATTGTCGTGCATCACAAGAAGTTGTGGTGGTGGTGACAGATGAACCAGCTTCTATGACCGATGCTTATGCGTTAATTAAGGTCTTGAGTAGAGAGCATCATTTGACCAAATTTCAGTTAATGGCAAATATGACACGAACTACTAAACATGGGCAAGAACTCCATAAAAAATTCGCAAAAGTGTGTGAAAATTTTCTTGACGTAGCGGTTGATTATTTAGGAACGATTCCTTTTGATCATGATTTAAGAGAAGCGATTCAAAAGCAAGCACCAGTCATGCTTATTAAGCCGAACAGTGAATCCGCCAAAGCATTTAAAGCAGCCGCGAATAGAATTAATCAATGGCCTATCCCTACCAATGCAACAGGCTATTTACAGTTTTTTATTGAAAACCTCTTTCAGTATCAACGTAATTAGGGGATATTATGACTGGAACTCAAGCTTATGCAGATATTCAAAAACAAACGTCAGGTAAACAGTTAAAGGTTGAGGACTATCTTACGTTAGTAAATCGTATTGCCTACCATCTAAAAGGGCGTTTACCCGATAGTGTAATGGTTGATGATCTAATTCAATCTGGAGTCATCGGTTTGATTGAAGCGATGGGCAAGTTTGATACGACACAAGGTGCTAGCTTTGAAACTTATGCGGGGATTAGAATTCGCGGAGCAATGTTAGATGAGATTCGTAAAGGTGACTGGACGCCAAGGTCAGTATATCGTAAAGCTAGGCAAGTAAGCGAAGCTATTAATAATGTTGAAAATCGAGTGTCGCGTTCTGCACGAGACGAAGAAATAGCAGAAGAAATGGACGTTTCACTTAAAGAATACCATCATATTTTACAAGACACTAGTTCCTCACACCTCTTATCTATCGATGAACCCGATCATGAGGAAGTATCAGAGGGGAGAATAATTGGGAAAACATCCACCCCATTAGGGGAACTTTCTGAAGAGGGTTTTAAACAAGCAGTGGTGGATCAAATCCATGTGTTGCCAGAAAAAGAAAAATTAGTTATGTCATTGTATTATGATGAAGAATTAAATTTAAGAGAAATTGGGCAAGTTCTGGAGGTCAGTGAATCTAGAGTAAGTCAAATACACAGTCAAGCCATTAAAAGGTTAAAATCACGATTAAAAGATTGGATCTAAAATTAAATGAAAAAAATAAGCACCCAAAAATTCCAATCATTAATTGATTTGGTCGATAAATCACGCCAGCAAGAAGCGGTTGCCGTTTTAGAAGCAATTCTGAGCACGCAACAAAATGCAATTATTGATGACGTTGAAACAATATCCGAAAATCTTCACCAGAGTTTAGATTCATTCGGTAGCGATGCCCATATTATAAAACACGCTAAATTAGACCTGCCTGATGCCTCGGAAAGGTTGGAGTATGTCTTAGAGGAAACCAAACTTGCTTCCGATAAAACTATCTCCTCAGCTGAAAATTTATTGGCTATTATTGGTAATGTTGAATCTAAAGTTGACGATGTTGCTTCTAAAGAACAGCTTCAACAAGCACAATCAGAAATTATTGATATTATGACCGCACAGTCCTTTCAAGATTTAACCGGACAAGTCTTAAAACGTATTATTATTTTAGTCACGGTACTTGAAGAAAATTTACGTGAACTAATTTCTTCAGCAGGAATCGATATTGAATCCATACATATTGAAGAATCAGCAGCAGATAAACGTCAGCAAGAAATGAAGGGCGTTGGGCCAAATGCAACTAAATCCAGCCAAGAAGACTCGTTGTCCTCTCAAGCAGATGTCGATGATTTATTAGGTGATTTAGGGCTTTAGTAACTTCTGACCTAAATCCTGCAAATGAACACGTCCATATCCTACAATCGTATATACACGTTCACTTGCAGGATTTAGCTGTTATTTGTTTTTTTAAATTTGATTCCTTTCTTATTGGCATATTCATTGCTAGATTTTACGAAATTAATAAAATGTTTTTAGTTAGAGACCTTTGCATAAATGGGGTGCGAATAAAAATGAAATTTAGCCATTTTAATTTGTGCATCCATTTATGCAAAGGTCTCAGTTAGTT
>CAZQYD010000052.1:0-9088 GCA_964597465.1 uncultured Piscirickettsiaceae bacterium
CGGTATTCTTTATATTATTACTGCCTTTCGTTTTAATACACATACAAACATTAAGAGTATTTTTCCGCTTGCTTTGTAATGTACTGGCTTGTGGTTCTTGCAAAACAGTAAGTTCTAGCTAGTATAGTTGCTGAGTTGTTTTTAAAAAATATTTCGCTCAATATTTAAAGGTATCTAAAAGTTATCTTTTAATTTGCTGGTATTGAGTAGCGTCTCTGTTTGGTGAGACTCTAATGATTGATTCGAATTTTACGATTTAAAAAATTATTCGCCTCCTACTCTACCCATTAGGGCAAAGCTTTTAACAAAAGGGTTTGCCATACGAGGGTCTTTAATCATTGCTTTGAAGTCTCCTTCAATGAATTTTAGTTTGCCAGTGGTTACCGCCATCCCCATTCCTGCCATGCCTAAGCCTTTGCTCATCCATTTCATCCAGTTCTTTTTGTCGGCACGCATGTCCCAGTTCACTTCTTCACCATCGTAAAGCCCCGCTCGAGTAGCGATGCCGTTTTCAACAACAAATACACCTGTTGGCTTGTCGTCGCCTTTGAAGCCGCATGCAATGGTTGAGCAAAAATTAATTTCTGCTAATTTACCCGAGACTTCTGGGTCCTTGTTCCATTCTTCAAGCATTGATTTCATCCATTCATCAGAAAATAGTTCAGCCATGGTCGTTGTCCTTTTAAGAGTTAAATTTATAGTTTTTCCTTAGATGATTGATTATAGGTAAGGTTTCTTGAAATAGATAATTAAAAATTAATATGACGGAATAAGTTTTTTACGATGATGGCTTGTTTTTTAATTAAAAACGATAAAATTTCGTTAAAAAGTGCCCCCTGCCCACATGGTATAAATGCCAGGGGGGTGCTAAATAATACCCCCCTGGGTACTTTTTATCTCAAAATGTCTTTAAAAGAGTTACTATATTGTTTTATTGTTTAAATGATTGGAAATATAATGAATTTTAACTTTCTTAATACGCTTGGTAAATTGCCTTGGATGCTTTTTGTGGTTGCTTTTTTGCTGACGGTTCAATATATGGACGTTTCTTTAGAGGGAACGGTGGGTTATGCGTTTATTAGCTTTGCTATCTTTGCTTTGTTTGTGGAAATGTTTAAGTCGGGAAATGTAGGGGCGATGTCGTTTTTACTTGACCAATTTTGGGCGGTGCTGACGGTGATGTTGGCGGCGGCATTGTTGACCTATCTTTGGTTTGTGGAGGAGACGGAACCGTCGTTTTTTCATTGGATTGGTTTTGCGGTGATTGTTGCGGATGCGTTCTTAAACCCTTTTAATGCTTATCGAACAGCAATGCGTAACTTTGATGTACCTGGGTAGTTATGTTTCTAAAAAATTGCGAGTGTCTCCTTTTGTAACTGGCGTAAATTGCTTACGCCAGTTTTAATAACGAATTGGTTATTTGTTTAAAACAGCCTTTAATGCGGCTAAACAGAATAGTACGTTTTCTTGTTTCGCAGAAAACCCCATTAGTCCGATACGCCACGCTTTACCTGCAAACGCACCTAAACCTGCCCCTATTTCTAAATTATAGGTGTTGAGTAGTTCTGCACGAACTGCCGCGTCATCTGCCCCTTCTGGAATCCAGATGGTGTTAAGTTGCGGTAGGCGATCTGCTTCATCTACGATGAATTTTATGCCCATGTCTTCTAAGCCTGATTTTAATAAGTTGTGCATATCGGTATGGCGTTTCCATGAGTTTTCTACGCCTTCATCAGTTAGCATTACTAGTGATTCATGTAGCGCATAAAGTGAGTTTACTGGTGCAGTATGGTGGTAAGCTCGTTTTGCTCCTTCTCCCCAGTAACCCATTACTAGGTTTAGGTCTAGGAACCAACTTTGTACTTTTTCTTTACGGTTGCGAACCTTATCTAGGGCGGCTTCGTTGAAGCTGATTGGCGATAGACCTGGTGTACATGACATACACTTTTGTGTACCTGAGTAGATGGCATCAATTCCCCAATCATCTACTCTTAATTCTGAACCGCCCAGTGAGGTAACGGCATCAACGATGGTTAGACAATTGTGTTTGTGTGCTAAAGCACAGATTGCTTTGGCATCTGAGCTTGCACCTGTTGATGTTTCTGCGTGAACGAATGCGACTAAAACGGCATCAGGGTTTGCTTTTAGTGCTGCTTCTACCTTGTCAACACTAACGGCTGTTCCCCAGTCGTCGGCAACGATAACGGCTGTGCCGCCCATGCGTTCTACATTTTCTTGCATACGCATACCGAATACACCGTTAATACAGACGATAACTTTATCGCCTTTTTCGACTAAATTAGCAAAGCAAGTCTCCATTCCTGCTGAACCTGGTGCTGAAACGGGCATGGTTAATTCATTGTTTGTTTTGAATGCTGTTTTTAGCATTTCTTTGATTTCACCCATCATGCGAATAAATTCTGGATCAAGGTGCCCAATAGTTGGGCGTGCCATTGCGGATAAAATACGTGGGTGAACGTCTGAAGGACCTGGTCCCATTAGAGTACGAATTGGAGGGTTAAATGATTGCATGGATTAATTTTCCTGTAATTTAATAATTTAGTAGGTTTGTTTTAATTTTTATCTAAAGCGTAAATTTGAGCGATTAAGTTGGTCAACGCTAGAGCAACCCATTAGTTTCATATCTCGTTCTAATTCAGAACGGTATTGACCTAATGCTCGCTCAACACCAGCTTGACCTGCCGCGGCTAAGGCGTAAAGGTATAAGCGTCCTCCTGAACAGGCTTTTGCTCCAACAGAGAGTGCTTTTATAACGTCTGTTCCTCGGTGTATGCCACCTTCACAAATCACGTCAATTTTATCGCCAACGGCATCAACAATTTCAGCAAGTTGATCAAATGGTGCACGAGAACCATCTAACTGGCGTCCGCCATGGTTGGATACTATAATCCCTGTACAGCCAATGTCAACTGCTCGTTTAGCATCTTCAACGCTCATAATACCTTTTAAAGCAAAATGTCCGCCCCATTTGGAGCAAAGGTTTTCGGCATCTTCCCAGCTCATGCTCTGATCAAGCATTGTAGAAAAGTATTCGCCAACGGAAATGTTCGAGTGGGTTCCTGCACCGACAAATTCTTGTAGCATTGGCAGTTCAAATTTTGGTTTTGTCATGTAGTTAATCCCCCACATTGGCTTGGCGGCAAAACTAAGCAAGCTTGCTGGCGTTAGCCTAGGTGGGGTGGTAAATCCTGTACGTAAATCGCGTTCTCGATTACCGCCAGTAATGGTATCCACGGTGAGTGCTAGTACATCAAATTTAGCAGCTTTAGCACGCTCAAGCATGTTGTCATTTAAACCACGATCTTTATGAAAATAAAACTGGAACATTTTAGGGGTGCTAATTGACTCGCCAATTTCTTCAACACTTACCGTCGCTAGTGAAGATATGCCAAACATTGTGCCATATTTCTCAGCCGCTTTAGAGACCGCTCTTTCGCCTTCATGATGGAACAAACGCTGTAAGGCAACAGGTGATAAAAAAAGAGGCATGTCTATTTTTTTGCCAAAGATAGTGGTGGAAAGATCAATTTTATCAACCCCAGCGAGTACATTAGGGATTAAATCGACATCATTATAGGCGGAAGAATTGCGACGGTAGGTGACTTCATCATCAGCGGCTCCGTCAATGTAATTGAAAATAGGAGATGGTAAACGTTTTTTAGCTAGCTTTCTAAAGTCATGAAAATTATGACAGTTTTTGAGGCGCATAGGGTTTCCTAATGGTTCTTGATAGAAAATATTATAATCAATAAAGTCGTTAGTTTTATGCTATATTTGAGTAAAAATTGCCCTGACCACATGGTATAAATGCTAGGGGATATACCCAGGCGGGGTATGTTTTTGGTGGTTTTTTAGTGTTGATAACCGTAATTTTGCCAGTTGTAGCTTGGTTGATATTGGTAGTTTTGGTTGTGACCTTGATTGTGTTGTTGATTATATAGCTGATTCTGTTGCGTTTGGTATCGTTGGCTCATCGCCTTGTTATAGTTTTGGCGAGCATTCGACTTGGCTTGTCCTTTTACCCATGCTTCCATCTCGATTTGAAAATCGACATCAAAGTAGAACTTGTATTTGGTTCTACCATTTCCATTTCCCATCAATTTATAGAACCCTTTCGCGTCTTGAAAAAAATTGTTCTTGCCGTTTTGCTGGTTATTGTTCAAAAAATTATTACTCATTTGATTCGACCAATAGTTTGGCGACCATTGATTGTTGCTTTGTGCAAAGGTAGGCACGACAACAACTAAGTTAAATAAGGTTACATAAAATAATGATTTAAAGAACAAATTACATCTAGTCATGATAGTTACTTTATTGGGGAATGAATAAGATTTTATTTTACCCTAATCCGAGGCTAGAAATTAAATATTAACATTATCAGCTTCAAAAGCTATAATTCCCGTACAAATACAGAATATTAAGGACTTTTATGATTAATATTATTTTATGTGGTGGTTCAGGCACTAGGCTTTGGCCATTAAGCCGTACGATGTTACCAAAACAATTTGTGCGTTTATTTGATGGTAAATCGTTATTCCAAGAAACCTTATTAAGAAACAAGCCCGTTTGTCAAAAAACCTTAATAGTCTCTAATCGAGAGCAGTATTTTCTTGCCGTAGATCAAATAAGTCAGTTAGCGATTAATGACACACAATATTTATTAGAACCAGTCGGCAGAAACACCGCGCCTGCGATTGCCTTGGCCTGCATGTCTTTGGATAAAGATGATTTGGTTTTTGTGACAACTTCTGATCATTTAGTTAAAAACCAAGCCGCTTATGAAGAAGCAGTAAAGCAAGCTAAAAAACTAGCAAATGAAAATCATCTCGTTACTTTTGGAATCAAACCAAGCTATGCAGAAACAGGTTTTGGTTATATTGAAGCCGACGGCAGTAGTGTATTGTCTTTTAAAGAAAAACCGAATGAAGAAGTCGCACAATCTTATATTGACGCAGGAAATTACTATTGGAACTCTGGGATGTTTTGTTTCAAAGCAGGGGTGTTTTTAAAGGAGTTACAAACCCATGCACCTAAAATATATCAAACTTGTTTAGACGCTTTACCAAATAAAATAGATAGCGACGAAATAAATATTAACCTAGCAAAAATGCAAGCGATACCTGACGACAGTATTGATTATGCGGTAATGGAAAAGTCAAATAAAGTAAAAGTTGTGCCGTGCGATATGGGGTGGTCTGACCTTGGTAGTTTTGATGCATTATTTGATGAAGTAAAAGAAACTTCTCAGCAAAATGCCATTGTAAGTAGAAATAGTAAAGTGAATAAACCTATTTGTATTAATTCAATCAATAATTTATTAGTGACGGGTGATCGACAAATTGCCTTAATAGATGTCGATGATTTATTAATTGTTGATACCACAGACGCATTATTAATTTCTAAAAAATCCAGTTCACAAAAAGTAAAACAAGTAGTGGCAGAAATTAAAAAAACAGCCCCCGAATTAGCCGATATCCATCGTTTAGCCTACCGTCCTTGGGGTTCGTATGAAGTGCTGCAAGACCCCGAACAGTATAAAGTTAAAAAGATTGTCGTCACGCCAGGTGGCAAGCTTTCGTTACAAAAACACTTTCACCGTAACGAACACTGGATAGTCGTATCAGGAACTGCCACTGTAACGGTAGATGAAAATACCTTCTTAGTGCGTCCAAACGAATCCACCTACATTAAGATGGGACAATTGCACCGACTAGAAAACCAAGGAAAAATTGACCTAATCATGATAGAAGTGCAGGTCGGAGAATATACTGGTGAAGATGATATTGTAAGAGTGGACGATATTTATGGAAGATAATAAATTAACCTGTTTTAAGGCTTATGATATTCGTGGTAAAGTTCCTGAAGAACTAAATGAAGATTTAATTTATAAAATAGGGCTAGCGTTTGTCGCAGAATTAAACGCGAAAACCGTTGTCGTTGGTTATGATATCCGTTTAGAAAGTTTAGGCTTGTCTAAAGCGTTGATAAAAGGACTAACCGAAGCTGGTGCAGATGTAATAGATATTGGGCTGTGTGGCACCGAAGAAGTTTACTTCGCCACGCCAAATTTTCAAGCCGATGGCGGTATTATGATAACCGCTAGCCATAATCCTAAAGGTTATAACGGTTTAAAATTAGTTGCGAAAGGTTCAAAACCTATTTCTGGTGATTCAGGCTTAAAAGCAATTGAAAAAAGAGTGTTAGAAAATGATTTTTCAGTTAAAAAGTGCCCAGGGGGGGTAGTTTTAAACGATTGCAAAGCAGCTTATATTGAGCATTTATTAACCTATGTAAATTTAACGGCATTAAAACCGCTTAAAATTGTGCTAAATGCAGGCAATGGTTCTGCCGCGGTGGTGATGAAACAATTAGCCGAAAAATTACCGTTTGAATGTGTTTTTGTGCATGATGTTGCAGATGGACATTTTCCAAATGGTGTACCAAATCCATTATTACCCGAAAACAGAGCCAGTACAACCAACGCCATTTTAGAGTATAAAGCCGATTTTGGCGTAGCTTGGGACGGTGATTTTGATCGATGTTTTTTATTTGATAACCAAGGCGAATTTATCGAAGGTTATTATTTGGTAGGGTTATTAGCAGAAACTATGCTTGCTAAAACGCCAAATGGAAAAATAATCCATGACCCTCGACTCACTTGGAATACCATTGAGCAAGTCAAACAAGCAGGCGGCATTCCAATCCAGTCAAAAACAGGGCACGCCTTCATCAAAGAAAGAATGCGTTTAGAAGATGCTATTTATGGTGGAGAAATGTCCGCTCATCACTATTTTAAAGATTTTTTCTACTGCGATTCAGGCATGATTCCATGGCTATTAATTGCCGAACTAATCTCTAAAACAGGTCGCTCTTTAACCGATTTAGTCTCAGCAAGAATGAATGCTTACCCATGTAGCGGTGAAATAAACTATCAAGTAGCAGATGTAACGAAAGTGCTTGAAAGAATCATGAATCACTTTGCAGGCGAAAAACCACAAATAGATAAAACAGACGGAATAAGCTTAGATTTTGGACACTGGCGAATGAACATAAGAGCTTCAAATACAGAACCTTTATTAAGATTAAATATTGAAGCGAAAAATGATATGGGCTTGGTAAAAGACAAAATAAAAGAAGTCGAGAGTTTAATTTAGTTTTTTAAATGCCGTTTAAGATACTATAGTAGCTAAAATAGCAATTTTATTGATAAATAAGCTATAATAGTATCTAATATAAACCTTTATAGGTGTGGTATGCAATATTTAACATTTTTAACAGAAACAGATGTTCAGTTTGGTCTTGCCAATTATTTACAAACATTGCGTAAAAAATCTAAGCTTTCTCGTGATGCGATGGCTGAGAAAAGTACCGTGCCAGCATCGACGATTAAAAAATTTGAAACAACAGGTAAAATATCTCTGCGCCAGTTTTTATTATTATGGCAATCACTAGAAGATCTTAACAAAATAAATGATCTGACTAAAATCATCAATAATTCGCCACCAAAAACAATAGATGAGGTGTTAAATAATGAGCCTATCTAGTTCAATATTAACCCCTAAACTTAATGTTATGCGTGAATTATCTAATGGTGAAATAGTACAAGTAGGTACTTTGGCACAAAATAAACAGCATGTTTATTTCCAATACGACAATAACTACCTAAATTCGCATCAAAATATTTCACCCTTTAAATTACGATTTACCAATGAACTACAGCTTGCAGCCAAGTCTCCTCACAATAATTTACACGGCGTATTTGCAGATTCTTTACCTGATGGTTGGGGGCTGTTATTACAGGATAGAGAATTTAAAAAAAAGGGCTTACAGCTTAATCAAATAACAGCAATGGACAGATTGTCTTTAGTTGGTAATACGGGAATGGGGGCGTTAAGTTATCAACCTGCTAATAACAAACAAAGCGAAGCTAACGCTAATTTCGACCTGGCTGCTATTGGGCTTGAAGCACAAGCTGTATTTAATGGGCAAACCGATGAGGTCATGCAAGCGTTAGTTACGGCAGGAAGCTCTGGTGGTGCTAGACCCAAGGCACAACTTTATTTTGCAGGCAATGATTTTTCAACATGTCGCACGCATCCAGCAACAGGAGATGATGCCTGGCTTGTCAAGTTTACCTCGGCTAGCCTGCCTTTAAAACATGAAGAAGGGCTTTGTGAAGCGGTTTATCTAACCATGGCAAAACGGGCAAAAATAGAGGTGGCAGATTGGCATTTAATTCCCGCCCCTAAGGAATCTGGAGCATCACACTGGCTTGCCCTAAAACGCTTTGACAGACAGCAAACAGCCGACGGAAAGCTAGCCAAAATTCACATGCATAGTGCGTCGGGCTTGCTTGATGCTGATTTTAGAATGCCTTCTCTTGATTACCAAGAACTGATTAAAGCATCAAGCGTATTATGCCAGTCGCCTAAAGCAGGAAAAATACAGTTTGCACGCGCTATTTTTAATTTATTAACTTGTAATCAAGATGACCATGCAAAAAACTGGGCATTTTTACAAACCAATAATGGAAACTGGAATCCCGCACCTTTCTATGACATAACCTATAGCCCAACGACATTTAATGAGCACAGTACCGCTTATATTGGCTATGGAAAACAACCGCCTCTGAATATCATTCAACAACTTGCTACCGATGCAAGTTTTGCAAGCTGGCAAGAGGCTAAAGAAGTAATTGAAAGTGTGGCGGATGCAATTAGCCAGTTCGCTTCAATCGCAAAATTAATGGATGTTCAGCCTCAAACCATTAACCAGATACAAAACCAGCTTAATAAAACTTGGAAAGATAATGTTAGAATTTTGGCTATGGAGTAAATAAATTGCTTAATCATAAGTTGATGAGATTCTAAGGTAGGAGGGGTAGAAATGACCTCCATAAATATATTCCAAAAACCCTAAAATTACCAGGGGTGGCCCCCTTTACTCTCGGAAAGCTCTATTTTTGATCGGTTGTAAATTTATTGTAAAGTCTTATATTAATAAAAATGGAGGAGTGATATACTTACTTTAGTAAGTACTAATAGTAGAGGGTAAAAATTATGCAAGC
>CAZQYD010000053.1:0-9005 GCA_964597465.1 uncultured Piscirickettsiaceae bacterium
GTACAGATGTGTTTTTGTGTAAATAAGGAAAATTATGATTCAAGAATATTTTTCACTCAACAAAGCGGAGAAGAGCCGAGGTAAGGGAAAGTAATTTAGCCATTAAACTCTATCAAAACATTGGTTTTAACGTCGATGGAACACGCAAAAACTACTATCCTGTAAAAATAACGAATAACCAGTCACTAAAATCACCCAAAGAAGATGCTATTTTAATGTCTTACGAACTGAATTAACCGTTTTTGATACCCCCCTGGGCACTTTTTACTCAAAATTATCGGTTTTTCCAGATAGTTGATATGCAAACACCAGTATTTGGGCTACCGCTTCGTATAGTATCTGGGGTATCTCCTCATCTATTTCTACCTGTGCGAGTAGTTCCGTGAGGGCTTGGTCTTGTTTAATGGGGATGTTGTGCTCTTTGGCGATTTGTATAATTTCCTCAGCCATGTAACCGTAGCCTTTAGCGGTTACTTTCGGTGCGGTGTTTTCTTCTGGTGAGTATTCAATTGAGATGGCAATGTTTTTATCAAGCGTTGTCATGAACTAAACCTTAATATCTATTAAAGCAACCCGTGTTGCTTGCTTATCAACGATGGGTGGCTGTTCTAAGAAAAAAATATTTTTATATTGAATGTCACTGTTTTCTAATAGCGATTTAAAAGAGTTGATGTTACTTTTAACTTTCTCTAGCAACGCTTGGCTATCTGCCCACATTTGAAAAGTAATCTCATCACTGGCAAGAATTGATTTGACTGTCATCTTGCCTTCATTTAAGTTTAGCTCGGTTACTATTTCCCAAATCGTGTTGTCATCAAATTCTCGTTTACGAATATCCACTTTTAATGCAATCGAAGCATTATTGGCGATGACGGGAAGCTCTAGGTTAATTGCTTGGCTTTCGATGGCTTGTATTTGCTGAATGGTAACTTTGCTTAGCAATTGTTTAGCGGATTTCTGTAATTGAGTGGTTTCAGCGGTAGCTGTTTTTGCCTGTGAAGATTCTAATCTGTCTAACAACTTCATTAAATTGGCTTTGAAATCTTTTTTAGTGGTTTTTCCATTGAATAGACGGTTTTCTAAAAACAAGCCACTGTTCGCAAATGCATTTCTCACATCCATGCCATTGACGGCAGGATTAATTCTTAGCATGGTGTTTATTAAGCTGGTTAACTGTGATTGCACTGCTTGTGGTAATCGTCCAGAAGTTTGTAGATTGAGAAGTTGTTGAACTTCATTTTTAACAGGGGTTTGAAGAGGGAGAAGATTTTTGAGTGTTTGGTTTAATATATTCTGCGAATTTTGATTTGAAGCGGGTCTTATTTCAAGTTTAATCGAGGGTTCTAATTGTTTAATCGTTGCTTGTAGCGGTTTACCTTCGGGAAGAGGGTTTGGAATTAACGCCGTTAGTTTTTGACCGCCTAGACTAATAACCGCTTGGTTTCCAGTTTGGCTTATTAATGAGAAGGTGACGCTCTGCCCAACGCGTAACGTCAGAGCAGAATCCTTGCTAGAGCTAGAAACAGCTTGGGTAATGGCAGTATTTATGTTCGATGGAATCATCTAGAATTTACTCCAAAGGTCTCAAGTAGTGTTACTTGCAGGTTTTAGGTGTTAAATCATACCACCCATTTTATTATTCCAAAAGCTACCAAATATCAAGCTGAAGAACAAACCAAAGCCAAATACAAAGTACCAATATTTTTTGAATTTATTGTATTTAGCGGCGTCCTCATCAGAAAAATCTTGAGGATGATCCCTAAAAAATACCAGTAAAAAACCAATCGAAGCAATAAAGCCCGCAACATTCGCTAGGTGGTGTATTTGCGTTAGCATTGCAGCAACGCCTAGTAATAAGATAGCTCCGAATACGGATAAAAGTAGTTTCATTGATGTCATTTTAATTTCCTATACAATAGGGGGTAACCGTTACGATTGTTTATCTTTTGCGACGGTTAACAGTTCAATGTCAAAAATTAACGTTTCATTCGGTCCAATTAATTTACCAGCCCCTTTTTTACCGTAGGCTAAGTGTGATGGCACAAATATCTGCCACTTCGCACCTGGTTGCATTTTTTTCAGTGCTTCTCCCCAGCCTTTGATGACATTGCTCATTTGAAACTCAATCGGCGTCCCACGTGTATAAGAACTGTCGAATTCCGTACCGTCAATTAACGTCCCGCGATAATGTGCAATTAGGTGGTCATTTTCAGTAGCAAAATTACCTTTACCCTCTTTTTTAACAATAAATTGTAAGCCGCTATCTAAGGTTTTAACACCTTTTTTGGTTTTGTTTTTTGTTAAGAAGGCAGTACCTTTTTTAAGGTTTTTTTCGCCTTTAACGGCATTTTCTTTTTCTATTTTTTCGAGAATTTGTTTTTTAACATCCAACACCGCCTGTTGCATTTCTTTGGCAGAAAGTTGGAGTTTGTTGTTATTAATTATATCTTCCATTCCTGCTAATAACGCTTTAGAGTCAATTTCGACACCTTGCTGAACAAAGTTTTTAGCGATATCAGAACCCAACGCATAGCTTGCTTTTTGAGTAGTAGTTTTTAATTCGACCGCATTTGCATTTGTTGCGGTTAATAATGCGATGGATAAAGTTAGTATTGTTTTTTTCATGTTATATTTATTCCTTTATTTATTGTTTAGTAAAGATTTAGAATCAGGTCTTATTTATCTAAGTGATCTAGATATTTTTCAGCATCTAATGCCGCCATGCAACCCGCTCCGGCGGAAGTTATTGCTTGCTTGTAAACTTGATCCATGACATCACCAGCTGCAAAAACACCTTTAATAGAAGTCTGGGTGGCATTGCCTTGCAAACCACTTTCAACTTTCAAATAACCATTGGTCATTTCCAGTTGTCCGTCAAATATCCCAGTATTTGGTGTGTGACCGATGGCAATAAAAACACCCGCAACATCAAGCTCTTTGGTTTCGCCCGTTTTAGCGTGTTTGAGGCGTAAACCCGTCACACCCATTTTATCGCCTAGCACTTCATCTAATTGATGTTCAAATTCAATATTGATATTGCCAGTTTTTGATTTTTCAATCAACTGGCTTGCAAGTATTTTTTCAGACGCGAACTGGTCACGACGGTGAACGATGGTCACTTCATCGGCAATGTTTGATAAATATAATGCTTCTTCAACCGCGGTATTACCGCCGCCAATAACTGCCACTTTTTGTTTACGGTAGAAAAAACCATCACAAGTGGCACAGGCTGAAACGCCTTTGCCTTTAAATGCTTCTTCTGACTCTAAACCTAGGTATTTTGCCGATGCTCCAGTTGCGATAATTAAAGCATCACAGGTATATTCTGCTGAATCCCCCGTTAATTTAAACGGGCGGCTATTCAAATCAGCAGTATGAATGTGGTCAAAAATGATTTCTGTACCAAAGCGTTCAGCATGTTTTTGCATTCTTTCCATTAAAGCAGGACCGGTTAGCCCTTCAGCGTCTCCCGGCCAGTTATCAACTTCCGTGGTGGTGGTTAATTGTCCACCTTGTTGCATGCCCGTAATAATGACGGGATTTAGGTTTGCTCGCGCGGCGTAAACGGCAGCGGTATAACCTGCTGGACCTGAACCAAGAATCAATAATTTATGATGTTGTGAAGACATGGGAAACTTCCTTCTTTTTAAATGAATAATTACGTTATTATAGACACCTTCAAGTTTAATATAAAAAAAAATTAAAAAATGCCAGTTTCCAATAAATCAACCTTTAAAACGGTCACCAAATCAACCCCCAAAATATCGGCAAAAAAAGCTGTAAAAAATGCAGAATTCGTTAATAAACGCAGCACAGATATGAAAAAAAAATCTGCTAGTTGGCTGGTAAAAGACACCATTGTTCTCGGCTGTATTGGTTTAGCTTTTTTCCTGTTTCTAGTTTTATTCAGCTACGAGCATTCAGACCCTGGTTTTGAGGTCGCTTCCGCCTCGAAAGATATTTTAAACTACGGTGGCAAAACGGGAGCATGGATTGCCTCGTTCTTTTTCTACGTGTTTGGAGTGTTTAGTTTATTGATTCCGTTCGGAATATTATTAGCAGGCATGGTGACGCTAAAAATTCGTGCAGATTCGCCGCTATGTTATTCGCGGTTTTTTGTCAGTATGATAGGTTTGATTTTGTTAATCGTAACAGGGTCGGGCTTAACAAGCCTATATATGGAGCCAATACAAAGCTATATTCACCTGCCTTATTCAGCGGGCGGGGTGATAGGTTATGAGCTTAGTACTTGGCTAGTTTCTTCGATTGACTTATTGGGTACAACCCTAGTATTTTTAATTCTGTTTATTATTTCGTTTAGTTTATTTACGAGCTTTTCATGGCTAACAATATTGGATTATACAGGGCAATTAATTTGGCAGGGGATTGATAAACTTAAACCGCATGTAATGCCTTATGTTGAACGCGTAAAAGAAAAAAATAAACAATGGAGGAGCATAGAGAATAATGCTCAGAAACCAGTGGATCTGGTGATTAAAACCAAAGAACCTCCTGCGAATTTATCGGTGTTAAAAACAATGGTTGGCAAGGTAAAAGAAAAAGCCCAAAAAGTTAAAGATACGAAAAAAGAAATCCCAGCAAAACTTGCTAAACCAATAAACTCAAAAGAAACGGCAGAAAATGACGAGGATAAACAAGAGCTAAAAGTTGGCAATAAAGTAACCGCTAATTCGACGGTACCAATAAATGAATCGGGCGAACTACCTAGTTTAGAATTACTCAACCCAATTCAAGAAGTAAGTGACGGTTTTAGCACTGAAGAACTCACCAATCTATCCGCTTTATTGGAACAACGATTAAAAGAATTTGGCGTATCAATTCAAGTGGAAGCGGTGCAACCCGGTCCCGTCGTTACTCGTTTTGAAGTATTGCCTGCGGCAGGGGTGAAAGTGAGTCAAATCTTAAACCTAGCCAAAGATTTAGCAAGAGTTCTGTCGGTTAGTTCGGTACGCGTGGTAGACGTTATTCCGGGCAAGTCCGTGGTCGGCATTGAAATACCAAATGAAACGCGAGATATTGTCGGTTTTAAAGATATACTGGCATCGGATGCTTTCCAAAATTCTAAATCACCACTCACCGTTGCGTTGGGTAAAGATATTGCGGGGGAAGCGGTGGTTGCAGATATTGCTAAAATGCCACACCTGCTGGTCGCGGGAACAACAGGGTCTGGTAAATCCGTTGGGGTTAATAGCATGATTTTAAGTCTGTTATATAAAAGCACTCCAGAGCAAGTTCGGCTGATTATGATAGATCCAAAAATGTTGGAATTATCTGTGTACGAAGATATTCCGCATCTATTAACACCCGTGGTAACCGATATGTCAGAAGCGGCTAATTCATTGCGATGGTGCGTGTTTGAAATGGATCGTCGCTATCAATTAATGGCAAAGTTGGGTGTTCGAAGTATCGCAGGATTTAATGAAAAAGTGAAAGCTGCGATTGACAGCGGTGAACCAATGGTTGACCCGCTTTATAAACAAGCCGCTAACTTTGGGCATGAGTTAGGTGAGCAACCGCCCACACTGGAACCGCTACCCTATATCGTAGTAATTGTAGATGAGTTTGCCGATATGATTATGGTGGTGGGTAAAGAAGTCGAACAGTTAATTTCACGTATTGCCCAAAAAGCACGTGCTGCAGGAATCCACTTGATTTTAGCCACCCAAAGACCATCTGTTAACGTTATTACAGGATTGATTAAAGCCAATATACCGACCAGAATATCATTTATGGTCAATACTAAAATTGACTCTAGAACCATACTAGACCAAGGTGGAGCGGAGCAATTACTCGGCATGGGCGATATGTTATTTATGCCACCAGGCAGTGGCAATCCAAGACGGGTACACGGAGCGTTTATGACCGATGAAGAAGTTCATCGTGTCGCCAGTTTTGTAAAATCTCAAGGTCCCGCACAGTATTTAGAAAGCGTTACGCAGTCACCCTCAGAAGTATCAGGGGATAGTATTGCCGAAGATGCCGAACAGGATTTATTGTATGACCAAGTGGTTGCGTTTGTTGCAGAAAAACAAAAAGTATCGGTTTCGCTGGTACAACGACAGTTTAAAATTGGCTATAATCGTGCCGCTAGAATCGTTGAAGCAATGGAAGGAGCAGGGCTGGTTTCAGCCCAAAAAGGCAGTGGAAACCGAGAAGTTTTAGTCGGAAAACCATCAAATTGAATCAAATTAATCGCTAAAACAATACCCCCCTGGGCACTTTTTACCCAGAAAGGGAGTGTAAATAGCTCAAAAGATATCAAAGAGAGTTTAAATGTTAAATAAAACGATAAAAATTATTCTATTATCAATGCTAATCATGCAAGTAGCTTCCGCCAAAGAAGCGGACATCAACACATTACGAAACTTTGTGAAGAACTTTACTACCTTCAGTGCTAACTTTGTACAGACTCAACCCGACGAATCCATCTTTAGCCAAAACGAATCAAAAGGTTACATGGCAATCGAAAGGCCAGGTAAGCTGTATTGGATTTATCAGACACCTGAACATCAAGAAATAATTACCGATGGTAAAAATCTATGGATTTACGAAGCCGACTTAGACCAAGTCAACGTACGAGCATTGTTATCTGTGCAGGCAGATTTTCCGATGCGTTGGCTACTTTATAATGAATCCGTTGAAGAGAATTTCGACGTGATTGTCGGCACAGAATATAGTGGGGTGAGTTGGTTTAACCTTACCCCGAAAGACAACACTTTTTTTCAAAGCTTAGACGTAGCAATTAAAGGGGGTAAATTGTTGCAAATATGGATGTATCAAAATAGTGATAATGTCACTAAAGTTATTTTTCATGATGAGCAGGCAGGGAAAGATATACCCGATGTCAAATTCGACTTCATTCCACCAAAAGGAGTGGATGTAATCGGTGTACCTTTAAAGTAAATGGCATACCAACCGCTTTCAGAACGGATTCGCCCGCAACAGATTAGTGAGTTTGTTGGGCAAAAACACCTGCTTGGAAAAAATAGAGCCTTATCAAAATTATTTGCCAGTGGTAATCTGCACTCAATGATTTTTTGGGGACCACCAGGGACAGGAAAAACCACCTTAGCACGTCTCATCGCTCAACAATCTGATTTACAATTTATTAGTTTATCCGCAGTATTAGATGGCGTAAAAGATGTACGAGAGGCAGTTGAAAAAGCTAAAAATCAACAAGAACAGTTTGCACAAGGTACGCTATTATTCGTAGACGAAGTACACCGTTTTAATAAAGCTCAACAAGACGCCTTTTTACCCTTTGTCGAAGATGGAACATTTATTTTTATCGGAGCAACTACCGAAAATCCCTCCTTTGAACTTAACAATGCCTTGCTTTCACGTGCAAGGGTTTACGTATTGCGCTCACTTGAAGAAGAAGATTTACAACAGGTGCTAGTCAGAACAACGGAAACGCTAACCAAAGATTTAGAAACCCAAGTGGAAATCAGCCAAACCGCTCAAGATGCACTGGTTCAATACGCAGACGGTGACGCAAGAAGACTGATTAACGTCATTGAACAAGCAATTGATTTTGCCGAAGAGCAAGATGAAAAGTTGCTCCTTACGCTAGAAAACTGCAAAGAAATTATTCAAGGTGGCACAAAACGATTTGACAAAGGCGGTGAAGTTTTTTACGATCAAATTTCCGCCCTGCACAAATCTATCAGAGGGTCAGACCCCGATGCCGCACTCTACTGGCTCGTGCGAATGCTTGATGGTGGCGTGGATGCAAAATATCTCGCTAGGAGACTGATTAGAATGGCAAGCGAAGAAATCGGTAACGCCGACTTAAAAGCCCTAGAAGTTTGTGTCAACGCCGCACAAGCTTACGAAAGGCTAGGCTCGCCAGAAGGGGATTTAGCACTCGCACACGCCGCCGTTTACCTAGCGGTAGCACCAAAATCTAATGCAGTCTACATGGCATACAAGGCAGTCTTAAAAGACGTCGCCATTGCAGGGTCGGACGAAGTGCCGTTACATTTAAGAAACGCACCAACCAAACTAATGAAACAGCTAGACTACGGAGAAGGTTACCGCTACGCCCACGATGAACCTGAAGCCTATGCCGCGGGTGAAGTCTACTTTCCCGAAGACATGCCCGAACGAAACTACTATCAACCCGTCAATCGTGGTTTAGAAATTAAAATTATAGATAAACTAAACCGACTCAAACAACTAGACAAAAACGCCATTAACAAGCGAAGAGGTTAATAAAATATCATGCATAGTTTTCACATAATACAACTATTAGCCGTCGGAGCAGGCGGCTTTCTAGGTGCAATCTCAAGAACGATAGTCTCAAATCAAATGTACCACTGGCTAGGCAAAGATTTCGTTTACGGAACGCTAACCGTCAATGCAATAGGCTCATTTTCACTAGGGCTATTGACCATGTTAATGATAGACAAATTCCAAATATCAATAGAATGGAAAGCATTCTTAATAATCGGATTCCTAGGTGCATTCACCACCTTCTCAACCTTCGCATTCGAAACAGTACTCTACCTACAACAAGGCGCTGTTGAAAAAGCAATCATCAACATCATTGCCAATGTTGCTCTAACCATCTTATTAGTTTGGGTCGGGATTATCGTGGGTCGCCATTATTTTGTAAACTGAAGTAAAGCCTAGAACTCCAGTTTTAAACGCTTAGCGTATCAGAAGTTTGCTTACTGAATTTTTCCTTATTAGTATTATTCAAAATAATACCATCCCTATATTCTTATATTCTTTTTTCCAACGGTAAAGCATAACAGGGTGAAACTAGACAATTATTTAATTGGTTTAATACATTTAGTACCCGCAGTAGTATTGTAGCTACAGATGAATTTTTGACCTTTACATTCTGCATTCCAGTTATGTATATCTCCCATTCTTGCAGTTTCATCTGTTATTTTAATGTCCTTTGGACTACAACCTATTTGACTTGAAGTTAAATCTTTAGATATATTTGGATTGGTGATACAAGCAGTTAACATTGA
>CAZQYD010000054.1:0-8924 GCA_964597465.1 uncultured Piscirickettsiaceae bacterium
ATGGAAATGGCTTTTCATTAGTTCCTGTTCGCGATGGATTAGGGCTTTCTTATACTTATAATTTTAATTAATTTAGCCAAAATATATCCTGCAACCAGCTCGGTTTTGTTTGCTCTGAGTTGAAGCTAAGAGCATCAAATCGCATTGTGTGGTTTTGTAGTTTTGGGTGGTTTAAAAGATAGGCTTCTGCACAGAGAGCAATTTTTTTTTGCTTGCTAGTGGAAATGTATTCAAGTGGATTACCGTGTTGATTATTTTTGCGGTATTTGACTTCAAAAAAGATTAGCGTTTGCTGTTTATCTGTACCGATGATGTCGATTTCACCGCCTTTACATCGGTAGTTCTGTGCGAGTATTTGGATGCCATTTTTCGTTAGCCATTGCGTCGCCTGTTGTTCTTTTTCAGCACCTTTTTTCTGGCTGAACCAGCCCATTTATTTGATAATTCCTTGACGGTTGTATTTTGCCCATTGATAACGGCGGTCATATACTCGTCCATCTTTCATTAATCTACCCGTCATGCCTTTATTTAAACATGTTTGCGGTGCAAATGATGATTGGTGGGTTGCAATGGTCAAGCTGTCCCAGCCGAATGCTTCAAATTTGCTGGCAAGGTTGGATTGCTTAAGCATAGCAGAGTAGGTTGGAAAGTTTACGCCACGGAGGTCTTTGTTTGGTTTGGTTTGTTTTAGTTTTGCAGGGGTTAGGCTAGCGGAACTGTAAATCGGTGTTTTAAGATTAAAAAAGCTTAATTGCGGTTTGAAAACAGCGACTTGTCTTGCGTTACCTAGTAGCACTAAAGCATCTAAATCTTGTCTTGGGCGGGGTGTAAAGTGCAGCTTTTTTTGCAATAACCAACGTAGGTTGTTTTTACGGTCAGAACTTTGTTTTTCGTTGATGACGCTGGCTAGAGCTTTACGTAAATTAGGTCGTTTTTGGGGGTAGGTTTTGACGGTTATTTGGTTGGCCGGATCTTGAGACCAAAAAAATGATAAGTCTTGTGCTATCTTCGCATCAGACTTTTTAGTGCTAGCAAGTACGGCGATGTTTTGATAAGCGTTAGTTTTTAGCTTTTGAGCAATTTGTAGAGCTTCTGAATTAGATTGATAGGTAAAATTTGGCAGGTCAGCATTGTTAAGTACAAGGATGTTTTGTTCTTTTATATGCAGTTCCGTTGAAGCGGTTAAAAATTGGATGGTTTCTTTTTTGACTGGACCAATTACAAAATCAGCACCATCGGCTAATGCGGTGGAATAGGTTTGCCTAATTTGGTGTGTATTTGAGGAATCATAAAAACGTAGTATTAATTTAGGGTGGTTTAAGAGTTTATTTTTAATCATTCCATTACGAATTTGCAAACTAATTGGGCGATAGTTGCCGGATAAAGGTAACAACACAGCAATGTTTTGTATTTTAGATGGCTGGTTAAGTTTTTTAATAATGGCTTTGGAAAGGTGTGTATTAAATAACGCGTAAGGGTTGAATTCAATGCTGTCAGCTAAAGCTTTTTTTTGATTGATAGGGTGTAGTTTTGTTGTTTGAATAAACTCAAACCAATCTGCTAATTCAATATTATTTGGATTTTCTTGTAATAAATTTAAGCGGTCTTGGTCAGGAATTTCAGCTAAGGTTTTCCAAATTTGTTCTTCAATTGCTAGCTGGTTGCTTTTATCGGTTTGTTCCCAAAGTTTTGTTGCGGTTTTGAGGTAGCTTGACCACTGTTTGGCATGCTTGTATTTAATCATAGAATTTTCAAGCTCACTACGATTTTGTTTAACAACTTCTCTCTCAGCGGGTTTGTTAATATTAGGGTCTGTTTTAACAGGCTTAGTACCGCAACTAGACAATATAAGTAGCAGAATCGGTATCAAGATAAGGTAAAATGTTGTTTTTAATGCTTTCATGAGCAGAATTATACAATGGATAAGAGCTTGGCGAATAACGTTTTGGACGATTTAACAAAAAATAATAAAAATCAATTTGGAATACTCTATATTGTTGCCACTCCAATAGGCAATTTAAAAGACATTACGCTAAGAGCAATTGAAACGCTAGAGAGTGTGGATTGGATAGCTTGTGAAGATACTCGCCATTCGATTCACCTGTTGCGGCACTATGCCATTAATAAACCCCTTATTAGTGTGCATGACCATAATGAACAGCAACGCAAAATAGAGTTGTTAAAAAAACTAAAAAACGGAGAAAATGGAGCATTAATTTCTGACGCAGGTACGCCATTGATTAGTGACCCAGGTTATCACGTTGTAAGTTTTTTACGTCAAGAGGGCGTTGAAGTGGTTCCGTTACCAGGTCCCTCTGCAATTATTACCGCTTTATCTGCGGCAGGAATGCCAACCGATAAATTCACCTTTGAAGGTTTTTTGCCCGCGAAGACACAAAAAAAACTGAATGCTCTTGAGCTTGTAGTGACTGAAAAAAGAACCATGGTATTTTACGAGTCGCCACACCGTTTAATGGAAACCTTAATCGCGATGGAACACGTGTTTGGCACGGCTCGTCATATTACGGTTGCTAAAGAGCTAACCAAACACTTTGAGAGATTTGTTTCGGGAAGTGTGTCAGAGGTTATTGCGAAGTTTACTGAAAATAACGACTGGGTAAGAGGGGAGTTTGCCATTATCGTGCAAGGAGCAGAAGATATTGCAGAAATTGCCGAATATGAACCTTTAATGCATTTGCTAATCGAACAAAAATTGCCCGTTAAACAAATTTCAACAATCGTTGCAAAGCATTACGGAGTAAAAAAGAAGGTTATTTATCAAGCTGTTTTGGACTATAAATAATGCTAAAAACGAAAGCGTGTTTTGCTCTCCGCGTTAATTAGGTTTGGCATTACTGTTTCAAATAAAGTCTCTACTTCCCATTCTCTATCATTTACTCTGGTCAACACTTGAGACACCATGGCAGGGCTTGCACCAACGGTGGTGAATAAACGACCGCCTAAATTGAGTTTGTTTTTATAGTCTTCGGAGAGTTCAGTACTTGCCGCACCCAATACGATGACATCGTATTGGGTGCCATCATCCCAGTTTTGTCCGCCATCACCGACTTTAAAAGTAATATTGTTGTAATCGGTTAGGTTTTGCTTGGCTTTTTCTTGTACCGATGGGTGGATATCAACGGTAGTGACTTCTTTCGCAGCAGAAGCAAGTAGCGCGGTTAAAAAACCATAACCGGTTCCTATTTCCAGCACGCTGTCTTTTTCGTCAGCATCAACTGCCTGCATAATTCTACCTTCAACTCTTGGGTAAAGCATGGTTTGACCACTCTTTTCGCTATCCAAGATAGGCAGTTCAATGTCCGAATAGGCAAGTTTTTGCTGTGACTCTTCAACGAAATGATGGCGTGGGATTGCCATAAATAAATCCAGAACTTTCGGGTCTAGTACGTCCCAAGGACGTATTTGTTGTTCTACCATGTTGAAGAGTACTTTATCAAAATCCATTCTAACATCCACCTAAATCTAAAAAATCGAAAAAATTATACCTTATCTATCTGTAATGAAATGTGATATTTTTATAGTGTTAAACTTTCGGATAGTAAAACGATACATCTGTGGTACAATTCCCTGCTTTGTTAGCTTGCAATAAATATTTAGAGATTAGTTTTAAAATGCCTGTAATTACTTTACCTGATGGTTCAAAACGTGAATTTGATCAAGCTGTGTCCGTGATGGACGTCGCGCAAGATATTGGCGAGGGTTTAGCCAGAGCAACGGTTGCAGGTAAAGTTGACGGTAAACTGGTCGATGCTAGTGAAGTAATTGACTCTGATAAGAGTTTGCAAATCATCACCATGAGAGATGAAGATGGCCTACATATTATGCGTCACTCTTGTGCACACCTATTAGGGCACGCTCTAAAGCAAATAATTCCTGATGCAAAAATGGCGATTGGGCCAGTGATTAACAACGGTTTTTACTATGATATTGACAGTGAAACACGTATTTCAGAAGAAGATTTAGCTAGCATCGAAAAAAGAATGTTTGAATTGGCGAAAACCAAGTATCAAGTGATTAAGAAAATAACACCACGTGATGAAGCTATCGCAATCTTTAAAGAACGAAAAGAAAGTTACAAGCTTGAACTGATTGCCGATATGCCGAATGAAATAGAATTTGGTTTATATCACCATCAAGAATATGTCGATATGTGTCGCGGGCCACATTTGCCGAATATGAGCTTTGTCAAGCCTAAGTCATTGAAGTTGACGCACGTGGCGGGTGCTTATTGGCGTGGTGATTCGGACAAAAAAATGCTACAACGTATTTACGGCGTCGCCTTTGCAAACAAACAAGACTTAAAAGATTATCGCTTGATGATGGAAGAAGCCGAAAAACGTGATCATCGTAAATTAGGAAAATTGTTAAACCTATATCACTTTGATGAAGCAGCTCCTGGAATGGCTTTTTGGCATGCAAAAGGCACCACGCTTTATCAAGTGGTTGAAAATTACATGCGTCAACAATTAGCAGAAAGTGATTATGAAGAAGTTCGCTCACCATTAATCATGGATCGCTCTATGTGGGAAAAATCGGGTCACTGGGACAAGTTTAAAGACAACATGTTTACCACAGAAACCGATAATCGTGATTATGCCGTTAAGCCAATGAATTGCCCAGGGCATATTCAGATTTATAACCAGCAGCTGCGTAGCTATCGTGATTTACCCGTGCGTATTGCCGAGTTTGGTTTAGTGCATCGTAACGAGCCATCGGGAACACTTCATGGTTTGATGCGTGTGCGAGCGTTTACTCAAGATGATGCCCACATTTTCTGTACCCAAGAGCAGATGAAAACAGAGGTACAAGCGTGTATTGATTTGGTTTATAGCACCTATGCAGATTTTGGTTTTAAAAATATCGCCGTTAAACTATCAACCCGCCCAGAAAAAAGAGTAGGTTCTGATGACGTTTGGGATGCGTCAGAAAAAGCATTACAAGAAACGCTTGATGATTCTGGTTTGGAATATAGTATTTTACCTGGAGAGGGTGCGTTTTACGGGCCTAAAATAGAGTTTCAACTAAAAGATTGTATTGGTCGTGTTTGGCAGTGTGGTACGATTCAACTAGACTTCTCAATGACTCAAGCAGAAAGATTGAATGCCGTGTATGTCGGCAGTGATAACGAAAAACATCACCCAGTCATGATTCACCGAGCGATTCTAGGTTCGTTGGAACGATTCGTTGGTATCTTGGTTGAACATTATGAAGGAAAGTTTCCAACATGGCTAGCACCAACACAACTCGTTTTGGCATCAATTGCAGGTGCACACAGTGAATATGTACAAGAATTTGCAAAAAAATTGAAAAAACAGGGTTTTAGAGTCGAAACAGACTTGAGAAATGAGAAGGTAGGGTTTAAAATTCGTGAGCATACAATGCAACGTGTTCCATATATTTTGGTTGTAGGTGATCAAGAAATGGAAACCAACACTGTAAATGTTCGAGCAAGAGGTGGAAAAAACCTTGGAAGCTTGAGTTTTGAAGAACTAACACAACGACTATCAGATGATATTTCTCATCTTGGTAGAGTTTTAGATTAAATTAGATTACAAAGAGGAAGTTACTATCGCAGTTAGAAGAGGTCGCGGCCGACCACAACAACCAGAAGCACCAAAAGATCGTATTAATAAAGCGATTACGGTAAGTGAAGTTCGTTTAATTGATGCAGAAGGCGAACAAAGAGGGGTTGTTTCTTTTAATGACGCCCTTGAATTAGCGCAATCATCAGCATTAGATTTGGTTGAAATCTCTGCGAAGTCAAGCCCGCCAGTTTGTCGTATTATGGATTATGGTAAGTTTATTTACCAAAAACAAAAGAAAGCACATGAAGCGAAAAAGAAACAAAAACAAGTTCAGGTAAAAGAAGTTAAATTTAGACCTGGAACTGATATTGGTGATTATAATATCAAACTTGGTAAAGCAATTAAATTCCTTGAAAATGGTGATCGAGTTAAGATTACAATTTGGTTCCGTGGGCGTGAAATTACCCATAAAGAACTAGGCATGAAAATGCTTGAGCGTATTCGTGATGACTTAAAAGAATTCGCAAATGTTGAGCAGATGCCAAAAATGGAAGGGCGCTCATTACAAATGATGGTCGCACCGATTAAAAAGCTATAAACGTATAAGTTTGTAGTTTTACAAAAACAATAACTAGGCTTGATGGATTTATCATCTTGTACTGGTGCAGCTCATTCAGTGCTGTTTATTGTAACCACGTCTCATTTTGAGACTTTTTAAAAACTGATAGTTCGGCATTTAAAGTCTTCTTTAATGTTAGAACTATAAAAAATTTGGAGTTTTAGCATGCCTAAGATGAAAACAAATAAAAGCGCCGCGAAGCGTTTTAAAAAGACTGGTTCAGGTCGTTTTAAATGTAAACAATCGCACCTTCAACATATCTTGACCAAAAAGACGACTAAACGTAAACGTCAGTTACGTGCTGCAAGTATGATTCACGATAACGATGTAGCTATGGTTCGCCGTATGCTGCCATACGCATAAGTTTAGGAGTATAAAATGGCAAGAGTAAAAAGAGGCGTTGTCGCGCGCAGAAGACATAATAAAATTCTTAAACAAGCAAAAGGTTACTATGGCGCTCGTCGTAAAGTATTCCGTGTTGCTAAGCAAGCAGTTATTAAAGCTGGTCAATATGCGTACCGTGATCGTCGTGCTAAAAAACGCACCTTCCGTCGTCTATGGATCGCACGTATTAACGCTGCCGCACGTTTGAATGGTATGACTTACAGCCGCTTCATTTCTGGTTTGAATAAAGCAGGAATCCAAGTGGATCGTAAAGTATTATCTGATGTAGCTATTCATGATGCACCTGCGTTTGCAGCCATTGTTGAAAAAGCAAAATCAGCAATAGCTTAAATTTAATTTAAGTTGTTTGAAAAGGGAGCCTTGGTTCCCTTTTTTTATTTTATGCAAAGGTCTCTTAGATACTTTACATAATCAAACATAGTCGGGATAGGCTAGTTGTATTATGTAAATTATTTAGTAAGAGTTAAAAATCATGCAACAACAATTGCAAGACATTGTCGAACAGGCAAACAATGCGGTGTCAACCGTCGCAGAGTTAGCGTTGTTAGATGAAATACGTGTTCAATACCTTGGTAAAAAAGGCGAGTTGACTTTGATGATGAGGTTGCTAGGTAAACTTCCAGCGGAAGAGAAACCTAAAGCAGGTCAAATCATTAATGAAGCAAAGCAAGCCGTTCAAAAATTATTGAATGAAAAAAAAGCCGAACTAGAGCAAGCGATTTTAAACAAAAAGCTGGCGGAAGAAACCGTAGATGTGACTTTACCCGGCCGTTCACAAGTAGTCGGTGGTTTGCATCCAGTTACCAGAACATTACGTCGTATTGAAGAAATATTTTCCAAAGCGGGTTTTGATGTTGAAACAGGCCCTGAAGTTGAAGACGATTGGCATAATTTTGAAGCGTTGAATATTCCACAAACTCACCCAGCACGTGCTATGCACGATACATTTTATTTTGATGAAAGCACGGTATTAAGAACCCATACTTCTGGCGTTCAAATTCGTACTATGGAAAATAAAGATGGACCAATGCGTATTATTGCTCCCGGGCGAGTATATCGTCATGACTCTGATCAAACGCATACGCCGATGTTTCATCAGGTGGAAGGTTTAATTTTAGAAGAGAATGCTAGCTTTGCACAGTTAAGAACGTTGATTATTGATTTTCTACGTAAATTTTTTGAAGACGATAATTTAAAGGTTCGTTTTCGTCCGTCCTACTTTCCCTTTACAGAACCTTCGGCAGAAGTTGATATTGCAACCGACTTGTTTGGTGATGGTCGTTGGATAGAGGTGTTAGGTTGTGGCATGGTTCATCCAAATGTCTTGAAAAATGTTGATGTTGATTCTGAAAAATATACAGGCTTAGCTTTTGGGCTAGGTGTTGAGCGTCTGGCAATGTTACGTTACGGAGTAACAGACTTGCGTCAGTTCTTTGAAAATGATTTAAGATTTTTAAAGCAATTTAATTAGAATTGGTTTAAAACGACTAATAGAAGAGATGTTTTTTGGTAAAAAGTACCCAAGGGGGTGCTAATTTCCTCAAATTAAGAAGAAAAAAATGAAAATAAGTGAAAATTGGTTAAGAACGTGGGTGAACCCAAATTGGGATACTGAAACGCTAGCAGAAGAATTAAGTCTTGCTGGGTTAGAAGTCGATGGAATTGAAGCGGTCGCACCTGCATTTAGTCATGTGGTTGTCGGTAAGGTACTTTCAGTCGAAAAACACCCTGATGCAGACAAGTTAAATGTTACTCAGGTCGATGTTGGTGAAGATGAGCCAGTACAAATTGTGTGCGGAGCAAAAAATGTCTTTGTTGGTATGCTAGCTTGTTGTGCAAAAGTGGGTGCGGTGTTGCCCGGTAACTTTAAAATCAAAAAAGCCAAATTGCGTGGTGTTCCTTCTAATGGTATGTTGTGTGGTGCGACGGAAATCGGTTTAGCTAATAATGGTGTAGACGGCTTGTTCGTTTTACCTGCGGATGCTCCGATTGGGATAAATATTCGTGACTATTTAGATCTTGATGATACGATTATTGATGTTGATTTAACTCCTAACCGTGCAGATTGCTTGAGTGTTGAAGGGCTTGCTAGAGACGTTTCAGCCATTAGTGGCTTAGCAATAACGCAACCTTTTGATCGTATTGTTGTCGAAAAAACGGTTTCGTGTTCACAAGCTATCATTGTTGAAGAAAACAACGCTTGTCCTAAGTATTTAGGCTGTAAGGTGAGCGATTATAATACCCATGCCCAAACGCCAGTTTGGATGAAGCAACGTTTAGAACGCTCAGGAATAGCGGTTAAAAGTTTGGTTGTCGATGTAACGAATTATGTGTTAATTGAATTGGGTCAACCA
>CAZQYD010000055.1:0-8220 GCA_964597465.1 uncultured Piscirickettsiaceae bacterium
CAAGCTATTACGCTTATTTTTAGGCAAAATAAGGCAAAATTTATCTCATTTTTATTCGCACCCCATTTATACAAAGGTCTCATAATAATTTATCTTTAAGAATTAAAAATTACTAAAAATGATTGAAACAGACAGAATAATCGGTGGTCAGACCATTGAAGAAGACATGCATACCGCACCGACTGTACGCCCGCAGGTTATTGCTGAGTATATTGGTCAAGTAGCGGTTCGTGAGCAGTTACAGCTGTCGATTGATGCGGCAAAATTTCGTCAAGAGCACCTCGATCACGTACTACTTTATGGACCACCAGGTTTGGGGAAAACCACGCTGGCAAATATCATTGCAGAAGAAATGGGTGTTACCATTCGTCAAACTTCAGGGCCTGTTATTGAAAAGCCAGGAGATTTGGCAGCAATTTTGACACGTCTTGAACCAAATGATGTATTATTTATCGATGAAATTCACCGTTTAAGCCCGATTGTTGAAGAGGTGCTTTATCCAGCAATGGAAGACTTTCAAATTGATATTATTATTGGTGATGGGCCTGCGGCACAAGGTGTTAAGATTGATATTCCGCCGTTTACCCTCGTCGGAGCAACGACTAGAGCTGGGTTACTCACCTCACCGTTGCGAGATCGTTTTGGGATTGTGCAGCGACTGGAGTTTTATTCGGTGGAAGAATTAACTCAAATCGTTACCCGTTCGGCTAATATTTTAGCGATAGCTTCGGAGGAAGAGGGGGCGTTGGAAATAGCTAAACGTGCGCGTGGTACACCACGGATTGCCAATCGTTTATTAAAACGTGTTCGTGATTATGCACAAATAAAGGGTGACGGCGTGATTACCAAGCAAATTTCCTGTTTGGCATTAGATGCGTTGGAAGTTGACCCGCTAGGTTTGGATAAAATGGATCGACGTTTATTAGAAATGTTGATTGAAAAATTTGAAGGTAGGGCGGTCGGCATAGATTCTATTTCAACCGCTTTATCGGAAGAAAGAGGTACAATTGAAGATGTGATTGAACCTTTTTTAGTACAGCAAGGTTTTTTAGTCAGAACACCAAGAGGACGCATCGCCACACAACAGGCGTATCGACATCTTGGGTTTGAGATTCCAAAACCGCAAGAAAATTAAATAGGATATTAAATGTCAATTCAAGAATTAGTGTTAGAGGCAAGTCCCGTTGTACAAGCAGTCATGATATTGCTGTTGATGATGTCATTGGCTTCTTGGGCAGTGGCGATTGCAAAATCGTTTGAAATCCGCAGGGCAAAAAAAATGGCGGATAAATTTGATGAACTTTTTTGGTCAACGCCTGAATTGACTACGCTCTATAACGATATTAATAATGGAATTATTAAAAGAAGCTCTTCTTCCGCTATTTTTGAAGTGGGTTTTAAAGAATTCATACGCCTAAAAAAACAAGGCGTTAATGATGCCGCAGATTTAGTCTCTGGTGCACAAAGAACGATGAAAGTGGCTTTCACGACAGAAATTGAAAAATTAGAAAACCGTATTCCTATGTTGGCAACAATCGGTTCTTCAGCACCTTATATCGGCTTGTTTGGTACTGTTTGGGGAGTGATGCATGCGTTTTCAGCGTTAGGGAATATGCAAAGTGCAACGCTAGCCTCCGTTGCACCAGGGATTTCAGAAGCGTTGATTGCAACAGCGATGGGCTTGTTTGCGGCAATTCCAGCCACAATTTACTATAATCGCTTATCGGTAAAGTCTGAAAAAGTGATGACGCAGTATGAAAACTTTGCAGAGGGTTTTCTGACGATTATTCAACGTCAAGCGCATTTGATTGAAAAAAACTCAGTTAAAGAACCTTAATCATGTCAATGCGAAATAGTGGATTTAGAGTCAACCGAAAGCAGAAACTTTTATCTGAGATAAATGTGGTGCCATATATTGATGTGACATTGATATTGTTAATTATCTTTATGATTACAGCGCCGATTGTCCAGCAAGCGGTCAAGGTTGAATTACCACAAACACCTAGCATTGAAAAACAAGCTGAGGCAAGCCTTAATCCACAAAAACCTTTTGTTATTTCGGTCACCAAAGAGGGGTATTACTCAACCTCAGAGGACACCGAAACTTTATTGACTTCAGCAGAAATCGCCGTTGAAGTCGTCGCAAGATTTCAACTTAATAACCAACAACCATTTTATATCCAAGCAGACCGTTTAACGCCTTATGAAAATGTGATTCATCTATTTGCCGTCTTAAAGGCAAACGGGGTTACGAATGTTTCTCTGATGACCACGCCTGTATTTATAGAGGCAAACCAATAATGATAGGGTTTATTTTTCGCCATCCAATTGCTGTTTTTTGGGCCGTCTTGATTCATATGGTTCTTTTTGCTTTATTGGTTATTGTGCCGAATAATAGAGCTGATATTATTAAGGTAAACTTGGTTAGTAAAGTGGATAAGGCTGATAAAACGGAGCTAATCAAACAGAAACAACCAATGAAAACTTTCGCTGTGGATAGTGAGCAGGTGATTCTTCAGCTCGCAAAAATTACACAGCAAGAAGAAACAAAATTACAACAATACAAACAGCTAGAAAAACAATCTGATACGGAAAGAAAGCGACTTGCGATTATTAAACAAGAACAGAAAGTGGCACAGAAAAAATTAGTACAACAGCAAAAAAATGCTGAAGAAGCGAAGCAGAAAGCTAAGGTTGAACAACAAAAATCCGAACAGGCAAAACGTCTAGCGAAGATTGAAAAGCAAAAACAAATCGCTCAAAAAAAACTGACATTAGAAGAAAAGAAAAAAGCAGACAAGGCTAAAAAAGAAACCAAATTAGCTGAGAAAAAACAGCAAGAAGCCAAAAATAAAGCCGCGGAAGCAAAGAAAGAACGTGAAAAAGAAGAGTTAAAGGCAAAACAAATTGCCTTGGAAGTTAAAAAACGTAGTGCAGAAAAGAAAAAGCTAGAAGCTGAAACTTTACAGGTGCGTTTAGCAAAAGAGCAGCAAGAAGAAGAAGCGCTATTGCAAAAACAATTAGCGGAAGAAAATGCGGAAGAGAGAAGGCGGGCTAAGGTAAAAGAAATGCAAGATTTAAAATCCGTTTATGTTTCGAATATATCTTCGACCGTAAGGTCTAACTGGCGAACTCGTGCCAGAATATCTGACAAGGCTGAATGTACACTTTCAATTACCCAAACGCCTGAAGGCAAGGTAACTAGTGTTAAGGTACATAGTTGTAATAAATTTGCATCCGATATTTTTAAAAAGGACGCTGAAAAAGCGGTTTACCGTTCGCAGCCATTACCTAAACCACCGGTTGAAGAATTGTTTGATCGAAATATTAACTTTATATTTAAACCATAAGAATTTGAAATGAAAAAAATTATTATCCCCCTTCTGTTAGTGTTAAGTGTTTGGCAACAGGCGGTTTATGCCGATTTAACGATCGAAATAAACAATAGTTCCAACAATGCACTGCCAATTGCCATAATTCCACTAAAAAGTGCCCAGGGGGGGCCTAGAACGGATGTTATGGCGGTTATTTCAGCCGATTTATTACGAAGTGGTAAGTTTAAAGCCTTACCTATCAATCAATTACCTGCACAACCTAAAACAATTGCTGATATTGAATATCTGCAGTGGCGATTACTTGATATTGATAGTATGTTAATAGGTAGCGTGGTTAAAACGGACAAAGGTTTGTATGATGTTGAACTTAGATTTATCGATTTATTGCGTAAAAAAGAGGTAATTGGTAAGCGTTGGAGTAATGTCGCAGAAAAACAATTACGTCGATTAGCCCATAAAATGAGTGATGAAATTTATTATGAATTAACGGGAATTCAAGGAGCATTTAGTACAAAAATAGCCTATGTTACCGTTAAAAAGAAAGCAGGGAAAAGACAATACAGTTTAGAAATAGCGGACTCTGATGGTTATAACGCTCAAGCCGTCCTCAAATCAACTAAGCCGATTATGTCACCGAGTTGGTCGCCAGACGGTCAAAAATTAGCTTATGTGAGTTTTGAGAATGACCATTCTGAAATCTTTACTCAAAATTTAAAGGATAAATCACGTAAATTAATTGCTAGTTTTAAAGGAATTAATGGTTCTCCTGCTTGGTCTAAAGATGGCAAAAGTATGGCAATGACTTTATCTAAAGGAGGTTCTGCTGATATTTATTTAATGAACCTACAAACTAAAAAATTACGGCGTCTAACGCGTAATTATGCAATTGAAACCGAAGCGGTTTGGTCGCCAAATGGTCATTCATTATTTTTTAACTCTGATAGACGTGGTAATCCACAAATTTTCCAAGTATTTTTAGACACTGGCGAAATGCGAAGAATTTCGTACGAGGGTCGTTACAATGCTAACCCTGCGGTTTCGCCTGATGGACGTTATATTGCGATGGTACACGCGAATGGTGGTTATAATATTGGGCTACTAGATCTTTATACCAAAGAATTTAATCTAATTACCAATACTTATTTAGATGAGTCGCCATCTTTTTCTCCGAACGGTGAAATGGTATTATATGCGATGAAGCATAAAGGAAAATCTAGGCTAGCCGTGGTAGCAATAGATAATAGCATGACCCAAATTTTGAGCACTCAAGATGGTGAAGTTCGTTCGCCTTCTTGGGGGCCGTTTATAGACTAAAGAGAGAAAATTATGACAAAATTATTACCGATTACCATGACAATACTAGCCCTATCTTTATCCGCTTGTGGTGGAGATTCAAAGAAAAAATTAGATGCCCAAGCTGAAAAAATAGAAAAACAATCTCAGCAAGAACTTGCCAATTTAAAAAAAGAAGCGGCTAGAAAAGCAGCCGAAGAGGAGGCTAGAAAAAATAAAGTTGAAATTATCGGTGTTGGTGAGCAGGACAAACTAGAAGGCGATGATTCTAAAGAAGTTGGTGCTTCTGAAATGACAAAAACGTTTGAACCGATTATACGCTTTCAATACGATCAGTACGTTGTTGATGATGAAGGCTTAGCCTCGATTAAGCACTATGCAAATGTATTACAGCAAAATCTTGATGAAACAATTACTCTCGTTGGGCACACGGATGAAAGAGGTACGCCTGAATATAATATTGCATTGGGCGAAAAAAGAGCAAAATCCGTAAAAGAAGCATTTATGCTTTATGGTGTGAGATCAAACAGAATTGACCTAGTAACCTTAGGTGAAGAACAGCCTATTGTTGACGAATCAAATGAAAACGCATGGGCTCAAAATAGACGAGTAGAAATTAAAATAAAGTAAGCATTATGAATAAAAAAACTACCCTTATTACCCTGTTATTTGGACTTGTTTTTATTACGACAAGTCTGAATGCTCAGCCGCAAAGCCTTGAAGAACGCGTTAAACGTTTAGAACGAATTACGGATAACCCCGTATTAATGCAGTTGAGCCGCAAGTTAGGACAACAACAATCTGAAATTCAGCAACTTTATGATCAAGTTGATCGCTTGCAGCACAAACTTAACTTAATGGAATCGAAACAAAACAATCGTTATAAAGAAACAGATGATCGTTTAAGTGAATTAAAAGCAGACAGACTTGTCTTATCTAAATCCACAACGGCAGAACATTTAAATAATGAGCAATCTGTAAAATCTATCATCGCAGAAAAGACAAAAATAATGGCGGGGGCATCAAAGCCGACTATTAAAACAGCAGCGGCAAAACCAAACGTTATTATAAACAAGCCTAAACAAGTAGGTTTGATAAAGACTAGAGCGGCAAACAAACTTGAGAAATCTAAATATAAAGCCGCTTTTTCTTTGATGAAAAATAAAAAATACGAAGCGGCAAGGTTAGCCTTTGTAGCATTTAAGGATACTCACCCAACAAGTAGCTTAGCGAGCAATGCTTTGTATTGGGCAGGAGAGGCAAGCCTTGTTTTAAACAAAAAACAACTTGGTTTAGATTATTTTCTTGAAGTTATTACGCATTATGCCAAGTCCTATAAAGCACCTGATGCATTGTTAAGAGCGGCAGATACTTTCAAAGGTTTGAATAAAATTGAACAAGCAAAAGCTAGCTACTTGCAAATACAAAAAGATTATCCAGAAAGCCAAGCAGCGAAAAGGGCGGCAAAAGGATTAAAAAGGATTGCAAGTTAATTTGAGTAGCAAAGCGGTTGTATTATTATCAGGGGGACTAGATTCCACCACTTTATTAGCCTATGCACAGAGTCAAGGATTTGAATGTCATTCCCTTAGCTTTGATTATGGACAAAGACATCAAGTTGAGTTGAATGCGGCTCAAAATGTCGCTAAACATTTCGCTGTTAAGTCGCACCGAGTGATGCAGATGAATATGAATGCGATTGGCGGTTCAGCCTTAACCGATGACTCAATTAGTGTCCCGATAGATGGCGTTGAAAGCTCTGAAATTCCTGTCACCTATGTTCCTGCAAGGAACACAATATTTTTGTCCTACGCACTAGCCTTAGCGGAAGTATTAGATGCAAATCATGTTTTTATCGGGGTGAATGCGGTTGATTATTCTGGCTACCCAGATTGTCGACCTGAGTATATTTCTGCTTTTGAACTCATGTCAAACCTAGCTACCAAATCTGCAATTGATGGTAATAAAATGCATATCGAAACGCCATTAATCAATTTAACGAAATCTAAAATTATCCAAATGGGTATTGGGTTAGGAGTTGATTATTCACATACAGTTTCATGTTATCAAGCAAATTTACAAGGGGAAGCATGTGGCGTTTGCGATTCTTGTAGACTGAGAAAGCAAGGGTTTGATGAGGCAGGGGTGTTAGATCCTACTCATTATGAGTAAAATTAAAAATTATTTAAAAATATAATTAAAAACGCTTGCCTATTTTCAATCAACTTGTATAATACGCGAATTCCAAATGAGGGTCGTTAGCTCAGCTGGTAGAGCAGTTGGCTTTTAACCAATTGGTCGCGCGTTCGAATCGCGCACGACCCACCATTTTATTAAGTATTCTTACTCACCATTTCTTTTATCGAATTTAATTTTTTAACTTTTAAGTTAGCTTCTTTT
Source organism: uncultured Piscirickettsiaceae bacterium (assembly GCA_964597465.1). Lineage (GTDB taxonomy): Bacteria > Pseudomonadota > Gammaproteobacteria > Thiomicrospirales > Thiomicrospiraceae > Hydrogenovibrio. The sequence goes on from CAZQYD010000055.1 coordinate 7,029, forward strand.
GCTATTTTTAAGGCACGATTGAGTCTTACGGCTGCAGAGCGTCCCATACATTTATGTTGTGGATCACCTTCAAATGCCTCTAACATACCTTTGATTAATGCTTTCCTGTCATTTTTAGTAGCGGTTAAAATGTCTTGAATATCTAAAATATCATTCACCACGTCCAGCATTACTTGCGGGTGCTTTTCAGCAAGTTCAGCTACATTACCGCCCACTTCTAGCCCTGCGATGTTTGAGGTCAAAATATAACAGTTCTTGCGGACTAATTCATAATTCAACTGCTCTGCTGTATTTAGTTGTATTGTTGGTAAATCTAAGCTGTTCAACGCATCCGCTATTAATTGGCTATGCTTGCCCAAGACAGGTGAAGAAATGACCACTTTACTATCCATGCCTTTTTTCTTTTCAAACCAAACGGAAATAACGGTTGGGTCTATTAGCTTTGAATTTAGCCAATCTCTTGGTAGAAGCTCATTTTGCATTAGAATGACATTGTCTTGCCAAATACTTGGAATGCTTTGAATGGTTTGATGAATATCAGCTTCACCGACCGTAATTAAAACGGCGGTAGGGTTCGGTATTTGTTGCGACATTTCTTCAATTGACATATCGCGGGTAATGCCTTGTACAGGATAGCCTAGTTTTAGAAAACCTCGTCCAAACACACTACCGAGTTCACCCATACCGATTACGATGATTGAATTTTTCATTTTGTTACCTTTATGCTTTAAAATATATAGATTGCAATAAAGGAATAATACCAGTGGACGCTAAAAAAACAAAGACAAATTCCAAACCAAAAACAAAATTTACTTGGCATTATTATCTGATGGCATTTGGTGCGCTGATGGCAATGCTAGCGGCAACACTTTCAGCATGGAGTGGTGTGGTTTCAGCACTTGCGTTTGTTATTATGAGTCACCCCGTTGTTAAACTTCCTGGAATTGGTCGTTTTGTAATGTTGATTATTTTTGCGGTATTTTTTGTGTTTTCTTTTCCTGACCCAAGTGTGGTGAAAGAAATGATGTTCGATGAATTAGGGTCTAGATAGGAAAAGAGAGTAATATGTCCAGTAAAGCCTTTGAAGATTATTTAAAAATTATTTACAAAATTGCCGAGAGAACTAAAGAAGATAAGGGTGTAAGCACTTCTTCGATTGCCAGTAGGTTGAATATTTCACAAGCTTCAGTTT
>CAZQYD010000055.1:8230-8811 GCA_964597465.1 uncultured Piscirickettsiaceae bacterium
GCAGAAGCAGAGTTAATTAAGTATGAACCTTATTACGGCGTTTCTTTAACCGATTCGGGGCGAAAAAATGCACTGAATACTATTCGTAAACACCGTGTTTTAGAACAGTTTTTAGTGGAAAGATTGGGCTATTCTTGGGATGAAGTAGATGTCGAAGCCGAGATATTAGAGCATGCAATCAGCGACAAATTGACCAATAGAATGTGGGAATCGTTAGGGCGACCTTTAAGAGACCCTCATGGCTCACCTATTCCAGACGAAAATGGTGACATAATTTCTGACGATGTTGTTCCCTTGACTGAATTTTCTGAGAATACTGAAGCACAAGTAATACGGATTCAAAATCGTAGTCCAGAAGAGTTACGTTATTTTTCTTCAATTGGTTTAGTTAAAAATGCTAATATTTTAATTAACTCAAAAGCACCTTTTAAAGGTCCTTTATCAATTGAAATTGATGGTAAATTTCATGCTTTAGATTATGTATTGTCAGAATCCATTTTAGTTTGCTAAAAGAAATCTATCAATACCTATCTACTCCTGCCAGACCTTACGTTAGGAAACTGGGTCTGCTGAAAGAATCG
>CAZQYD010000056.1:0-8808 GCA_964597465.1 uncultured Piscirickettsiaceae bacterium
GACACTTTTTTCTCAGCCTAATTCTAACCTTAGTTATTAAGCGTTTCCTTAAGCTATTCCAAAATAAGATTGCCGTTCGGTTATAATTGCTTTAAAAATAGAACCAACAATAAAAAGTCCCGCCTATGATAATCGTTAAAGAAGCCATGAACCCCACCGAAAAACGTGCAACAATCTCGATTGCCGCAATATTTTCAACTCGTATGCTTGGCTTGTTTATGATTTTTCCAGTGTTTGTTTTATTTGCAGAGGAAGAATTTGCCAATGTAACGGGTACACAAATTGGGATTGCAATGGGGATTTATGGTTTAACCCAAGCTTTGTTGCAAATTCCTTATGGCGTTTTATCCGATAAATACGGACGTAAACCGCTGATTATTGCGGGAATGCTAGTGTTCATGTTTGGCTCGATTGTTTGTGCACTGGCGGAATCAATTGAAATGATGATTGTTGGTCGAGCGATACAAGGGATGGGAGCGGTAGCCGCAGTGTTAATGGCATCTGTTGCGGACTTAGTAGAAGAAAAGTTTCGTTTGCGTGCGATGGCAGTGGTTGGGATTACCATTGGCTTGTCATTTACTGCCTCATTGGCACTAGGTCCATTACTCAGTGCTTGGTACGGCGTACGTGGCATTTTTTGGATTACTGGTGTGTTAGCTTTGATTGGTGCTTTATTAGTGGTTTATGCAGTACCCGAAATTAAAGGGCAACGCTACCAACGAGAAGCCCAAACGGATAGTAGTCAGTTTGGTGAAGTTTTGAGAAACGCGGAGTTGCTACGTTTAGATGTAGGGGTGTTTATCCTACATGCGATGTTGACAGCGATGTTTATTGCCGTGCCATTGATGATGCGTGATGGAGCAGGATTGGATTCGTTACACCATTGGCACATTTATTTACCCGTTATGTTGCTGTCGTTTGTTTTGATGATACCGTTTATTATCATGGCAGAATCGAAAGGTAAGATGAAGCAAATTTTTGTCGGTGCGGTGTTGACGATTTCTGTCATGCAATTTGCGTTTATATTATTACCAAACAGCTACTGGTGGATTGCCGTGGTGCTGTTAGTTTTCTTTACCGCATTTAATTTACTGGAGGCTAGTTTACCATCGTTAGTGGTAAAGATTTCGCCAGCGGATAAAAAGGGTACCGCAAGCGGTGTTTACTCAAGTAGTCAGTTCATGGGAGCGGCAGTCGGCGGCTTAATTGGTGGTATGAGTTACCAACACTTTGGCGTTGTGGGTGTCTTCTACTTTACAGGCGTAATTGGTTTCGTATGGTTTGTAGTGGCAAGTTTTATGGAGAATCCGCTGCCGTTAAGTATTGCAAGTCTTGCGGTTGAAAAACAATTGGGCGAGCCGCTCATTCATCAAATAACAGAGCAGTTGCTATCAAATGAAGGAATCCACGAGGTGGTTTTCAAACTAGAAGAAAATCGAGTTTTCTTTAAAATAGATCGTGAAAAAATTAATGAAGAAGGTCTAGCAGAATTATTATATAAAGCTATTTAAATCAACTTCTTATGTGTGAAGTAGTTAAAAATTAGCTAAAAAGTGCCCAGGGGGGGTAGTAGTTAAGTTATTATTCTCCTTTCAAATAGTAAAAATTTAAAGAAATGGAGTAAAAGATGGCTCGTGGTGTAAATAAAGTTATTCTTGTCGGAACGCTTGGAAGAGATCCAGAAATGAAGTATGCGGCAAATGGTAATGCGATTGCAAATTTAAGTATCGCAACTTCTGAGCAGTGGAATGATAAAAGCACAGGGCAAAAGCAAGAAAAAACCGAATGGCACCGTGTGGTTATCTTTGGTAAGTTAGCAGAAGTGGCTGGACAGTATTTGACCAAAGGTTCTTTGCTTTACGTGGAAGGAAAATTACAGACTCGCAAGTGGCAAGATACAAATACTGGTCAAGACCGATATTCAACAGAAGTAGTGATTGATTTCGGTGGCAAAATGGAAATGCTTGGCGGCGGAAATCGTCAAGGCGGCGATACCTCTTTCGCACCACAACAACCCGCTCAAAATCCAGGTATGCAACAACAAAATAGTTATTCGCAAGCACAACAACCGCAAAATAATTTTGGGCAACAGGCGCAGCCGCAGAATAACCAACAGCCAAATCAACACGTCAATCAACAGTCTAACCAACAAACGCCAATGCAAAACAAACCATCACCAATGCAACAAGCACCAGCTTATTCAGAAAGTGATTTTGGGGACGATGACGTACCATTTTGATGTTTTAGATTTAATGTGCGATAAAAAAACCTCTTTTTAGAGGTTTTTTTGTTTCTGGTAAAGAGAAAATGTTTATTGCTTAATATTTTCTTATGCCTGCCGATACTTCTTACAAGGAGTTTAATTTATGAAACAAGAAAAAATGTCCAAAGGGCTTCGGTATTTTTTTAAGAAATTAGAAAAAAAATCGGGGTTACTTGATTCTGAAAAATTAGAGCAAGAAGAAAGCGTAAAAGAAGTTCCTTTTGACCAAATTGAACGCTTTGCTAGAGCGTTGATGACGCAAAATATCTTTATCTATACTGTCGGGATGAATGGCAAACGAGAGTCCACCATTTTGACCAAAGCAATGTTCAGTATTAATAAAGTCGTGCGTTTGTACTATTCGACAACGCTCGACGAATATGGGCAAGGATATCTACGGTTAAGTGCTGATTATAATAGGCAGTTAATACTGGTTGAAAGGTTGCATGGTTTTAGACCAGAACCTGAGTTAATTTATGCTAGTTTAGATGAAAATCATGTGATTCGGTTTTTTTCGAATTGGATTTTAAAACGAATTGACTGGGAAAAAACTCGGGTTAATCATTTAGAACTATACAAAGAGTTAAAAAAAGTAGAGCAAGTAGAGCAAGAAGAGCAAATAGCGAAACTCCTAGCAGAGAGGCAAGAAGCAGAGCTTCAAACTACACTGGATAGACACTTTGGTTCAAAAAGGAGGTATTAGCGTAACGACTCAGGTTTTTGTAAGTCTGAGTCGTTATTGACTTGGGTTTTAGTGTGTTCTATTCACCGCTAAGTCCGCAAGGCTTAAAAGTGCCGTTTTGATGTCGGAATCTGTAAGCGAATGGAGAGCTTGCTTTGCTTTTTCGGCTTCTATTTTAGCGACGGATATGGTGTGTTCAATTGCACCACTGTTTTTAACAATATGGGTGACTTCATCTAATAACGCAATGCCTTCGGTTTCGATAGCTCTTCTAATGGTGTTTTTTTCAGCAGTCGTTCCATGGTCTAAGATATAAATCAACGGCAGGGTAGGTTTGCCTTCTGCTAAATCATCACCAACATTTTTGCCAAGTTCTTCTTCATTTGCCATATAGTCAAGGGCATCATCAATTAACTGGAATGCCGCACCAAGATGTAAGCCATAGGTTGCAAAGGATTGTTCTAGTTCTGGTTTGTTGGCGAGAATTGGGCCAAGTAGGGTTGCCGCTTCAAAAAGTTTAGCGGTTTTACGGTGAATGACTTCCATATACCTTTCGGCCGTCGTGTCGGCATCGTGGCAATTTAGTAGCTGTAATACTTCGCCTTCGGCAATCACGTTGGTTGTTTCAGACATGATTTTCATAATGCGCATATTATTCGGTTCAACCATCATTTCGAATGAGCGTGAGTATAGAAAATCTCCAACCAATACGCTAGCAGCATTTCCCCAAACTTCATTGGCGGTTTTATTGCCGCGCCGCGTAGTTGATTCATCAACAACGTCATCATGTAATAAAGTGGATGTATGGATAAATTCAATCACCGCAGCCATCGTAAGATTATCTTTACCTTGATAGCCACAGGCTTTAGAACACAATAAGACTAGTAATGGTCTAAGACGTTTGCCGCCGCTATTTATAATGTAGTGACCAATTTGATTTATCAATACCACATCAGATGAAAGTTTTTGTAAGATGAGTTCATCTGTTGCACTGATTTGGTCGGCGATTAAGGCTCGAATATCTGAAAGAGTCATTTGGTTACGTAAATTTAAAATTAATGGGTAAGTTTAGTATGAAAGCGTCTAGGGTTCAAACTTTTTATTCATTTTGTGGGCAATTAGGTTGTTTTTATTCGCTGAACACAAGTTTATCGACAAAGTGCTTGGTGTGGTGAGAGAAGCTCTTTTAAACCTTTTAGCGAAAAATGGTACGCCTGTTCCTCTAGCTTTTCAGATGATAAATGCATACGGATGCTAGTACCTTGTTTTAATTGTTCAATTAATTGTTGATAACGTTGTTGAATTGCGGTCATATTTTTGATGTTAGCGGTGCTGACTTCTAGCCTAATTTTGTTAGAAAAGGCATTGTTTTTATAGGTTGATTTTAAGGAAGCGGTTAATGGAATCGAATTTTGCTTGTTTCCTATAATTTCATAATCTACTTCAAGGTAGTTGATTGAAAGAGTAGAGAGAATGTCCTTGTCCAGTAGTATGATTTGCACGGTTGGGAAGGGTGACATGTCGGTGCAGGCAATTCCAAAAAATGCTTGTTGATTTTCTATTTTCGTAAACATTTCAAATTCGCTAATTTGATCAAATGCGTTTTGGTATAGGCTGATATGAAAATCGCCATTGACTTTAGTTTGTGCCGCCGCGAATATATTCATGGAAAGAAACAGTAGAACAAATAAGTATAGGAATTTCATAGTCGCTTTTTCGGTTATAATCTTCAGCATAAAAATTTATGGGAAGAAACTAAAATGTCAGTTAATTCGGCAACGGATATTACCACCTTTCAAGGGTTAATTCAAACGCTTCAAGCTTATTGGGCTGAGCAGGGTTGTGTGATTATGCAACCTTATGATAATGAAATGGGGGCGGGAACATTTCACCCCGCGACTTTTCTAAAGTCAATCGGGCCAGAGCCTTGGCGTGCGGCTTATGCCCAGCCTTGTCGTCGTCCAACCGATGGGCGTTATGGTGAAAATCCGAACCGTTTACAGCATTACTACCAGTTTCAAGTGATGTTAAAACCGTCACCAGATAACATTCAAGAGCTTTATTTAGAGTCACTAAAAGCGATGGGCGTTGACCCGCTTGAACATGATATTCGTTTTGTGGAAGATAACTGGGAATCGCCAACGCTAGGTGCGTGGGGATTGGGTTGGGAAATTTGGATGAATGGCATGGAAGTCACTCAGTTTACCTATTTTCAGCAGGTTGGCGGCTTAGAATGCAAACCCGTCACGGGCGAAATTACCTATGGCTTGGAACGAATTGCGATGTATTTGCAAGGCGTTGATTCGGTATATGATTTAATTTGGGTAAATGGTGCTGATGGTCCTGTTACCTACGGTGATATTTTCCATCAAAATGAAGTTGAAATGTCAACCTATAACTTTGAGCATGCGGATACCGAGGTTTTATTCCGTACCTTTAGTGACTGCGAAGAAGCGTTTAAAGTATTGGTAGCAGAGAAATTACCCTTGCCAGCTTACGAACAGGTTTTGAAAGCCTCACATGCGTTTAATATGTTAGATGCACGTCATGCGATTAGTGTGACAGAACGAGCTAGATTTATTGGGCGTGTTAGAACCATGGCAAAACAAATCGCACAAGCTTATTATGAAGGGCGAGAAGCACTTGGTTTTCCGCTAGTGAAAAACAAGGAGGAAAAATAGTATGTCTGCTAATATCCAAACCAATGAATTTTTAGTCGAAATCGGTACTGAAGAACTGCCCCCTTTGGCGTTAAAAAAATTATCAGAATTCTTTGCAAAAGGAATTGAAACAGGCTTAAAAGAAGCCGAGTTAAGTTTTGGAAAAGTGGCTATTTACGCCTCCCCAAGACGTTTAGCCGTTAAGGTTTCTGAACTACAAACTTGTCAATCCGACAAAACAGTCGAAAAGAAAGGCCCAGCTAAAAAAGTTGCCTTTGATGCGGACGGCAACCCAAGTAGAGCCATTCAAGGTTTTGCTCGTGGTTGTGGGATTGAGGTATCAGAGCTTGCCGAAATAGAAACCCCTAAAGGCACGTGGATGGTTTATTATCAAGCCCAAAAAGGACAATTAGCAAGCGAACTATTGCCCGATATTGTCAGCCAGTCACTAGCGAAACTGCCGATTCCCAAGAAAATGCGTTGGGGAAGTTCAGCGGTAGAATTCGTTCGCCCCGTGCATTGGGTGTTGATGTTGTTGGATGATAAAGTTGTACCTGCGACTATTTTAGGACACGCATCATCGAATACCACGCGTGGGCATCGTTTCCATGCTCCCGCAGAATTAGTGATTAATACCCCAGCGGATTATATTGTCACGCTAGAGGAAAAAGGGCAGGTGCTGGCAGATTTCGCGAAGCGTAGCGAATTAATTCGTCAACAGGTTGAAACCGCCGCACAAGAAAACGGCGGCGTTGCCGTGATTGATGAAAGTTTACTTGAAGAAGTTACCGCATTAAACGAATGGCCGCAAGCGGTAGTCGGTGATTTTGATGACGAGTTTTTATCAGTACCGTCAGAAGCTTTGATTTCAGCGATGAAAGGACACCAAAAATATTTCCATATGCTGGATAGTAATAATCAGTTAATGGCAAAATTTATTACCATTTCCAATATCCAAAGTAGCAACCCTGAATCCGTTAAGTACGGTAATGAACGAGTGATTCGTCCAAGACTGGCAGATGCAAAATTCTTTTGGGAAAAAGATTTAAAAGCAGGCTTAGAAAGTTTTTTACCAAGATTAGAAAAAGTCTTGTTTCAGCAAAAATTAGGGACAGTCTTTAATAAAATTGAAAGACTAGAAGTTTTAGCGGTTGCCATCGGCGTGCCTCTTGGTGGAAATGAGGTTTTATTAGCCAGAGCGGCTAAACTTTGTAAGTGCGATTTAATGTCAGAAATGGTCGGAGAGTTCACTAGTTTGCAAGGCGTGATGGGTGGCTATTATGCCAAAGCTCAAGACGAAGATGCACAAGTAATTGAAGCGATTGAACAACAATACAAACCAACCTTTGCGGGCGATAGCTTACCTATTTCAACCGTTTCGCAGAGTTTAGCCATTGCGGATAAGCTTGATACCATCACCGGTATTTTTGGCTTAGGGCAAGTGCCGACGGGGGATAAAGACCCATTTGCATTACGCCGCTCGGCATTGGGTTTGGTGCGTATTATTATTGAAAAAGAACTGGATGTTGATTTAAAATCGTTGGTTAAAACCAGCTTGTCGTTACATGCACAAATCGAAACAACAGATAGTCTTGTCGATGCAATTTACGACTTTATTATCAGCCGTTTAAAATCCTACTATGCAGATAAAGGTAGTACCGCAGAACAGTTTGAAGCCGTTCGTGCTTGTGGTTCAGCCTATCCGCTAGACTTTGATAAGCGTATTGAAGCCGTTAAACAATTTTCAGTAATGGATTGTGCAGAAAGTTTAAGTGCAGCTAACAAGCGTATCGCGAATATTTTGAAAAAAGTGCAGGGTAAAATTACAACGGAAGTGAACGAAAGTTTACTCACCGAAACCGCAGAGCAAGCACTCTATCAAACAATCAAAACTCTGTCAGGAAAAGTAACCGAATTAACAAATGCCAGAAATTACAGCAAAGCAATGACATTGTTAGCAGAGGTGCGTGAGCCTGTTGATAATTTCTTTGATGAAGTGATGGTGATGGCAGAAGATAAGGCAGTTCAGCAAAATCGTTTGGCTTTGTTAAATAAGCTATATTCGCTATTTAAACAAATAGCGGATATCTCTCGTCTTTAAACCGTTTTTCAGCTAAAAAGTGCCCAGGGGGGTACCCCCCTGGGCACTTTTTAGCTGAAAAACATTGTTTAATGATTAAAAGGATCCATATAGTTCGGTTCATCGGTATAACCATTTTCAACACCTTTCGTGACAATCGCAACCGCATCATGTGGGTGCAAACTTTCTAGGTGGTTGATTCTTACCCAGTAGTCCGAAAACTCTTTACAGGTGTTAAGTCTTGTTTGTAATTTTCGTCCAGCATCTTCACAAAACATTAAATTAGCCGCATTTAGGCGAGCAAATTCCTGCTCATCTTCACGTTTAACCGTTGCTTGTACGGGCGTTTGAAGTGCATCTTCAATATGATGAATAATACTCGATATATCTAATGGGGAGGATTCGTCTAGTTTGACTTTAACTTGAGCATAAGAGCGTTGGCTATGGGGCGTTGCATTCACACCTTCGTTGGTTCCTAACCACGCTTTAACGTCATCAAAGCTAATTTTTTTGTCGTTAAATTGTTTATCAAAAGACTCCTGAATCAACTGGCGAGAAAGTGCCGCAGAACAGGGGCAGGTTGAAGAGTAAGGAATGCTAATACTTGCTTCACATTCAAAGTTACCCTTTTTTATTTCCCCTCGAATGGAGGTTTTATAAAACTTCCAGCCACTGTTAGCAGATTTTAAAGACGGTCGGTCTTCGTAGTAGTTAAACGAAAATTCAACCAACGCACTTTCGCTTAATCCTTGATGAGAGCTAAGGAACTCTGTCAGCATTTGTTTGACATGCTTTGACGAGATAGCGTTTTCAGCACTCATTTTGTTAAGCAATAAATACAAGCGAGACATGTGAATGCCTTTGCTTAAAGCATCATCTAAACTAACATAAGCTTGTGCTTTTGCAGGGGCAGTGATGGTTTGATTGTTTTGATTTTTGATTAAAATCGGTAGCTCAATACCAGACATACCTACCCAGTTAAGAGTTCCTTGTGGAGTGGTATGCGGCTGACACGCGATATCGGGCATGTTCTTAGTAGTCATGCAATTTCCTTCGTTTTAATGTTCGTTGAGGAAACGCTTAACAACTAAGATTATTTTATACTGGTAAAAAGTGCCGATAT
>CAZQYD010000057.1:0-8800 GCA_964597465.1 uncultured Piscirickettsiaceae bacterium
TGTAATTGATGCCGCTGCTCAAGGGCAAATGCTAGGGCTTATTTTCTTTAGTATTTTATTCGGGTTTTTTATGACGCGTTTAAAAGGTGAGCTAAAAACAACCTTAACTAACTTTTGGCAAGCTATTTTTGACGTTATGATGATGATGACTAATTTAGTCATGAAATTTGCACCCTTAGGCGTATTTGGGCTGGTTGCCGCCTCGGTTGCCAAAACAGGTTTCGATCAATTTGGCAATTTAGCTCTATTCTTTATTACTGTTGTTCTCGCCTTAGCCACCCATCTTCTAGTGGTCATGCCAATTTTACTTAAAACCCTCGGCAAGGTTGATAACCCTTGGTTGCACTATCAAGCCATGGCTCCAGCACTGTTAACAGCCTTCTCAACCAGTTCCTCCTCTTCAACTTTACCCGTTACCATTAACTCGTTAGAAAAAAGAGCAGGGGTCTCCAACCGAGTATCTAGTTTCGTATTGCCACTAGGGGCAACGGTGAACATGGACGGAACCGCACTCTATGAATGTGTAGCGGTTATCTTTATCGCCCAACTATTTGGCATAACCTTAGACTTTGGAACCATGTTATTAATCGTCATATTATCACTAGCAACGTCAATTGGTGTCGCGGGAATACCATCCGCCAGTTTAGTTGCAATTAGCATTATACTCGTCGCCGTCGGCTTACCTGCCGAAGCCATCGGATTATTATTAGTCGTTGACAGATTACTAGACATGATGCGAACCGCCGTTAATGTATTTAGTGATTCGGTCGGTGCCGTCATCATTGCCAAATCAGAAGGCGAAGAAAACGTTTTAGTTTCTAAACACTTTTAACCCTAATCTACATAGAAGGCAGCGCATCTCGGTCAAATTATAGTAGATTATAGGGTTTTCAGATAAAAAGTGCCCAGGGGGGGTAGTTGTAACATTGTTTTTTATACCCTGGGTATATCTCCTGGCATTGATCCATGTGAGCAGGGGGCACTTTTTAAGTCAAAATAACCGTTGCTAAGCCTAGAAAGATAAAAAATCCAATTGAATCAGTTACTGTTGTGAGCATTAATCCTGCCGCTAGTGCGGGGTCGATTTTCATTTTGTCGAGTGTTAGAGGTATCAGTGCGCCTGCGATGGCGGCGACAATCAGGTTGATGAGCATAGCGGAACCAAAAATTAGTCCTAGCATACTATCTTCAAACCAAATAGTGGTCGCGGCGGCGGTTATTAGTGACCATAATATGCCATTTAAAATACCTACTCCAGTTTCTTTTAGCAGTAGGTGGCGGCTATTTTGATAGCTTAGTTTTCCGGTTGCTAGTGCTCTGATGACGATGGTTGCGGTTTGTGTGCCTGCTATTCCACCCATGCTGGCGACAATTGGCATTAGGATTGCAAGGGCTACGATTTGTTGAATGGTGGCTTCAAACATGCCAATAACGATGGAGGCAAAAATCGCGGTGAGTAAATTTAACCCTAACCAAAAGGAGCGTCTCTTTGCCGATTTTAGAGGCGGAGCGAATAGGTCATCTTCGTCATTTAACCCAGCGATTGCCATTTGTGCTCTTTCTGATTCTTCACGAATGATATCGACCACATCATCAATCGTAATGCGACCGAGTAAACTGTTGTGCTTATCTGTTACCGCTACGGAAAGTAGGTCATTTTTTTCAAAAATTTGTGCAACCTTGATTTCATCTAAATCAGCATGGATAGATTTTTTAATCTCCATAATATCAGCAACCAATATGTCTTCGTCGTTCGTAATCAGCTTGGTAATGGGCAGAATTCCAAGATAATAACCTTGTCTATTGATAACAAATAAATCGGTGGTGCTACTTGGAATTTCTTGTTGCTTTCTTAGAAGTCGCAGCACTGCCTCTAGGGTTACGTCAGAACGAATAGAGATAAAGTCAGCACTCATTAATCCCCCCGCGGTATCTTCGGGGTAGGTTAGGGCGGTTTCAACGGCAGTCCTTGTTTCTTTATCTAGGTTTGATAGGATATCGTTGCGTTTTTCTGCTGGAATTGCTTGTGCAATATCGGTGATATCATCGGTTTCTAGTTTTTCAGTAAGTTCAACAATTTCATGGTTTTCGAGTTGTTCTAATAAGCTGGCAGTAACTTCTTCATTGGTATGGGTTAGAACGTCTCCTTGTAGTTTTCGGTTAACCTGTTGCCAAATTTCGTGCCTTTCTTTTGGTGGGGTGGCTTCTAAAATCTCGGCAATTTCTTCATCAATAAGTGAGTTAATGATTTCTTTTACGTAACCAAAATTACGTAATTCAAGTGCGTTAAGTAGCTCTTCAGCAATTTGCGTACTTTCTGTAAGATGCTGATTTTTAGACATGTCACTTTCACTTTAATATTTTGATAAATTATAGCCATAAAAAAAGGGCTAAATAGCCCTTTTTTCGTCATTTAGGTATTACTGAGATACTGTTTTAAATTACGCGTCTTCTTCCACTAGCATATTTTTAACGCCACCTGATTTCTTGTTGTGACTGCCTATTTTTTCTTTATGTTTGATGATTTGGCGGTCAAGTTTATCAACTAAGCCATCAATTGATGCATACATGTTATCTCCTGTATGCTCGGCGAATAAATCTTTGCCTGATGCGTGGACGGTTGCTTCAGCTTTTTGTCCTTGTTTTTCAACGGATAGAATGGTGTGTGCAATTGTAACATGATCAAAGTGACGGGTGAGTTTTTGCATTTTTTCGGTAACATAGTTTCTTAGTGCGTCGGTGATTTCTACATGATGACCTGTGATATTTATTTGCATAAAGTACTCCTTAGCGTGTTGAATATCTAACTTGTAAGTAAGCCGATAAGTTAGGTATTTTTTTGAGTTATTTGTAACGATCAATTTCAGTATAGCACAATTTTTTGGACCGTAAAGAGTTGAGTTAGTGTTTATTTAAAGTCTTTTCCTAGGTAAACACGTTTTACATTTTCGTCGTTTAGTATTTGCTGAGGAGTGCCTTGAGCAAGCATGGTACCGCCACTTAGGATGTATGCTCTGTCGCAAACACCTAGGATTTCTCGTACGTTATGGTCGGTGATAAGTACGCCAATTCCTTTCTGTTTTAAGTGTTTGATAATGTTTTGGATATCTTTTACAGAGATGGGGTCAACACCCGCAAAAGGTTCATCTAGCAGAATGAAACTTGGCTCCATTGCAAGGGCTCTAGCGATTTCAACACGCCTTCTTTCTCCGCCAGAGAGTGCTTGCCCTAATTGGCTGGTAATGTGTCCGATTTGCAGGTCGTCAATAAGGTTATTATAGATTTCTTGTTGTCTAGAATTTTTTACATCTTGACGCATTTCAAGAATCGCTTTAATATTTTGTTCTACCGTTAGCTTTCTGAAAACAGATGCTTCTTGCGGTAGGTATCCAATACCAAGTTTTGCACGTTGGTCGATTGATAGTTCACTGATTTCTTGATCATCAAGATAGATTGAACCCTTATCATTTTTAACCAAGCCTGTCATCATGTAAAAAGTAGTGGTTTTTCCTGCTCCGTTAGGGCCTAATAATCCAACCACTTCACCACTTTTTACCGATAAATTTACATCGGTAACGACCACACGTTTGTTGTAACTTTTTGCTAGGTTTTTAGCGTAAAAATGTGCCATTAAGAATTCTCGTCTTGGTTGGAGAAGATGACTTTTATGCGTTCATTTTTTGCCTTATTTCCTTTAGCTTGAATGGTTTCTTTCTCGGCATCATAGAGAATTGAACTGCCAGAGATAGAGTTTTTTCCTGCTTGGTTAATATGTGCTTTTTCTTCAAATAAAATTGTTTTTTTATCCGCGTGATAAGTTATTTTATTGGCGTGACCAGTTACCCAAGATTGCTCGCTTTCGATAAAGTTTTTAAAGGTGGCGGGGCTGCCTGTAATAATGGCTTGCGAAATTTTTTGATTGGGGTGCTTTATGATGACTTTGTCACCTTTTATTAAGAGCTTTCCTTGTAAAATAACAACGTTTCCTTGGTAGGTGCTAACGCCTTTTTGTTCTTGAGCAATCAGTGAATCTGCTGAGATTTCTATTGGCTGTGCTTTCTTTTCCGCATTGGCAAAGCTAGTGCTAAGTAGTAGTGTGGTTAGTAGGTAGAAATTAAGATGTCGTTTCAAAATTAGTTGTCCTTAAAAATTAATTTGCTTTTTACGTTGCCTGTAAAACGGTATTCTCCCGTTTTAATGTTACCTGAAAATCGGTCTCCAGAGATTATAAACTCGGGATTTGTTAGCTTGGTATGTACGTCACTTTGCAAGTGTTTAGTTTTACTATTATAAGTGATTTGTGCGGTTTTTAGAATACTGCTTGTTTTACTTTTTAGTATTTCAATTTTAACCTGTTCTGATAGCGTTAAAAGCTGATCTTGTTCACTTTTTGCTAGGTTACTTTGAATTAAAATAGTTTGTTTGGGTTTTGATGTGATGAGTTTTAGCCCCGTTAAATGACTGGTTTCAGTATCATTTTGGTAGCTTGCCTTGTCTGCTTGTAGAAAGGTTTGCTCGCTCGGTTTGTTTTTATCGGTAATCTGCCAGCTGGTTAGCTGAAAAAACTGCCAGCTAGCAGTGAGTTTGGGTTGGTTGTTTTGTAGCTTAGGCTCTAAAAAATAGGAATTGATTGCCGTAGGGGTAATATTAATTACTAGAACAACAGCTACTAAAAGAGCCAGTAGTGAAAAAAGGCGGCTAAACTTGCTCACGGAGATAGAAGTCAATGTGTTGTTGCCACAGGTTTTGAGATTTTAAAATTAACTCGCAAACTTCACGCACACAACCTTGACCGCCGACGTTTTCGGTTACTAAAGGCGTGCGATTAAGTACTTCAGAATCGGCATCTTTTGGACAAACCGCTAAACCAACACGGGTTAGAATCGGCAAATCAAGAATATCATCACCCATGTAGGCGATTTCATCTAAGGATAATCCTAACTTTGCAACTAAACTTAAAAAAGTCGGCAGTTTATCTGGTTTGCCTTGGTAAACGTGTTTTACCTTTAGGTCTTTCATGCGTTTGTCAATTAGTGGAGATTTACGCCCAGTAATGATACCGATTTCAATACCACTTTTTTGTAGCATCACCATACCATGCCCATCACGGGTGTAGAAGGTTTTATATTCAATACCATTATCGCCATAATAGAGTTTATTGTCGGATAGCACGCCGTCAACATCTAAAATTAGTAGTTTGATTTTTGCGGCTTTATCAATGGTTTCTTGCGAATATTGCATTTAAGCTCCTACGGAACGGTAATATAAGAAGACTAAGTATGCCACAAAACTGATGGTAAATAAAATCCCAATTTTACGACCAATGATAGATTGACCTCTAAACGGCAGTGCAACCAATAGCATGGCGAAGGTCAATAACAACATAATAGGGTAGTCGAATGTTAAGGTTTCTCTGTCAATAACAGAGGGAGCAAGGATAGCGGGGACGGCTAAAACAGCTAGCAGATTAAACAGGTTTGAACCTAAAAGGTTACCAATCATCAAGTCAGATTCACCTTTTTTCGCTGCCGTAATCGCCGCCGCTAGCTCAGGTAAGCTAGTTCCGATTGCGACGATGGTTAAGCCGATAATCATTTCAGAGACATTGAAATAAAGAGCGATATCCACCGCACCGGAAACCATTAATCTTGCACTAATAATTAGCACGACTAAACCAATGAATAAAATAAACCAAGATTTTTTTAGCGGTATTTCTTCATGGTCGTTAAGTTCTTGAACCGTATCTTCAGCAAGTGAATCTTCTGTGCCTTCAATTTGTTTGTTGGCTTTAATCATCCATGTCATGACGATAATCAGTAACGAAATTAAAATGATACCGTCCATCATCCCCAGTTCTTTATCAAGCAACAGTAGGTAGCCTAAAACGGATATTGCTAATACAATCGGGAACTCACGTTTTAACAACGAAGACTTTACCACAATCGGAGCAATAATAGCGGTAACGCCGAGTACTAGTGCAATGTTGGCAATATTCGAACCAATCACATTACCAATTGCCAGCCCTGGGCTATTGTCTAACGATGCCAACACCGCGACTAAAATCTCAGGTGCGGATGTACCAAACCCAAGCACTACAACACCAATAATCAGTGGTGAAATAGCAAGATGTTTTGCGACACTTGCCGCACCGTCAATGAATAAATCAGAGCTCCAAACGAGAAGAATTAAACCAATAATTAAAAGAGCGGATGGAAGAAGTAGGCTTGTCATATTATAATTATAATTTATGTTAAATTTTGAAAACGAGTATTATAGTCGTTTATGATGACAACTTAGGAAAAGAATGGAAAATGTATTAGTAGGGGCAAAGGGGTGGCATCACGATAATTGGCGAGGTAGTTATTACCCAGATGATTTGCCAGAAGATTGGACGTTAGATTTTTATAGCAATCAATTCTATTGTGTACTTGTTGAGCAATCACTGTGGATGGATTGGAACACCGAAGAAATTGAAGAAATTGCCGAAAACCTAGCAGATGAGAACTTTCTATTCACTTTCCAACTAAAAACTGCCCAGGGGGGTAGCCAGTTACAAAAAATAAAAGATATTTTAGGCGTTTTATTCCATAGCGTATTAGTTTACGAAGGTATTAATATCGCCTTATACCAACGTTTAGAGGTAGAGGTAACTAAAAAACTAGTAAAAGCAGATGAAACGGTAGAATATGCAGGTTTCCCAATGCTTGAGCTTGATTTAGCCATGCTGAATATAGCAGAGCAAAAAGAGCAATTATTGGCGTTTAAAGAATCGCTACCAAATGAAGAAATCGGTGGGCTAATCTACATTACAAACACCGAAGAAAATCAAACGCTGATAGCAAAAAAAATTATAGACTTTCAAGTGCTAACGCAATTGTTAGGTCTCTAAAATGGGCATATTTCTAAGCAGGGATTTGAGCGTTAAACTTTTTTAGCGGTTTGTATTTTTAACTGTAAACTTGTCTTACCATAATAGATGTTAAGACTAGGTTGATAAGCACACTGAATTTCATTGCCGACAGCAAAAGGCATCACTCCATCGGGAATGCAATTGAAATAAATAGCGCTCAATGTTTTTCGGCTATTTGAACCTGCTAAAGATAATCTTAATGAAAGGTGATTTTTATCTTTACCAACTGCTTTGATGCTTTCGATAAAGAAATTTCCAGAAAATAGCGGTTTTTCCCACTCTCTGCCATAAGGTTCTAGCTGATTCAACTCGTTGATAATGCTCGGTTCTAATTGCCAGTCAGCTAATTCGCCATCGGTCTCTACGGTGAGCGTAGGGGAGTCGTCACCTATTTGTTGTTTAATAGCTTGTTCAAATAGTCTGCTGAAATCATCAAAATGTTCAACAGGAATCATACAGCCAACCGCTCCCTTATGTCCGCCCATTGACTTAAAAAGTTCAGGTTTTTGTTCGGACATTTGTTGAAAAGCTAGCCTTAAATCAATGGCAGAGACAATTCCTCGTCCACTTCCTGCGATAAAACCATCTTTTAAATCGGTCATTGCAATGGTGGGTAAACCGTATTTTTCGCCAATGCTAGAAGCAATAATCCCCTGAATACCCGCGTTACCATCCATGCGGATAGTCATGCTGTATTTGTCTTTATGGAAAATGTTTTTAGCGTATTGTTTAGCTTGTTCTAACATTGACGCTTGTTGTTCACGACGATTCAGATTGTCTAAATCCAGTTGGTCAAGAAAGTTTTGTGCCTCGTCAAAGCGTTTAGCATTTAAAAACTTAAACGCCGTGGTCACATCACTGACACGACTAGCAGCATTAATACGCGTGGCAACTTGAAAACCTAAATATTCAGCATTGATAGGTTGTTCATTATTATTGTTAAGAGAGTGAATTGCTTGCCAGCTAACATCTTCAAACTGATTAATGATATTTAATCCTGAGCGAATAATGGCACGGTTATTAATGCTTTTTAGGCTAACGCTGTCCGCTACCGTACCTAGTGCAACGCTACTGGTTAAAGCTTTTAAACTAGGCGTTTCTCTTGAGAGGATACCACGGTTAATTAATTCATTTCTTACTTGGCTCATCACCAGGAAAATTACAAAGCAGCCGGCAATACAATTATCATAACCACATTCATCTTGCTGAGGGTTAACGGTGCATAACGCACTTTCAGGCGTTCCTTCAACAGGGATTTGATGGTGGTCAGTAACACAAACAGTGATGCCATTTTCCTTGAGCCTTTTAATTCTTAGTTCATCACTCGAACCTTGATCGGCTGAAATAACCAAGTCAATCGGCTGTTTGATGGCTAAAATTCGGTCAACAACTTGGTCGGTAATTCCATAACCACTTCGGCGATCACCTAGTACCTGTATAACTCTTTCTTCATCAACATTAAAGTAGTCAACCAATGCACTGGTTGCAATCCAAGCCGAGGTCACACCATCGGTATCATAGTCAGTAGCAAGGACTATTTTGCCGTTTGACTCAATCGCATTCGCAATAATAACCGCCGCTTGTGAGGAATTTTTTAATAGGTTAGGGTGTTGTAAATGAGCTAACTTGGGCGAAATAATTTGTTTTAGTCGCTCAAGGCTATCTTGCTCATTGTCTAAAGGTAAATCTTGTTCTGATAATCGACCGGCAACAATATTGGCTTGTAGCTCACTAAGTTCTAGCTGACGCGCAAGGTTTTTAATCTTCTGCGATATTTTTCGCGGAATAATTAAAGCTTCTTTGAGTTGTTGTGCATTCATTATTGTGCATCCATTTATGCAAAGGTCTCTTTATATGAATAAGCCAAGAAGTCTATCACGATTTTCTAAA
>CAZQYD010000058.1:0-2360 GCA_964597465.1 uncultured Piscirickettsiaceae bacterium
CTACTGAAGCAAAGCCAATACATTTTGTGTAGCCTGATTAGCTTGTGACAACATACTCATTCCTGCTTGTTGTAAAACTTGTGTTCTGGCCAGATTGGCACTTTCTGATGCAAAATCTGCATCTTCTATTTGACTACGTGCCGCAGTAATATTTTCATTCACATTCTGTAAGTTAGATACCGTGTATTCCATACGGTTTTGCATCGCTCCATAACCAGCTCTTGTTTTAGACACGCTTTCTAACGCCCCATCAACTTGACTCATCACTCCAAGCGCCGCTGACTGCGTTAAAATACGCCCTGAAACACCTAATGATGAAGCGTTCATGGTCTTTAGTGATAACTTTAATGTATTGTCATCATCGGTTTCCCAACCTGAGTGAATCGATACGATGTTGCTACTAGCTAGCAATTTAACACCGTTAAATTTGGTGGTCGATGCCACACGATTTATCTCAATTCTTAGCTGTGATACTTCGATGTTCATTTGCGAACGTTGTAGTGAGTTGTAGGTTTCGTTAGTTGCCTGAACCGCTAGTTCACGGATACGATATAACATATTTACAACTTCTTCTGCCGCACCGTCAGCGGTTTGAACCAGTGATATTCCGTCGTTGGTGTTTCGTAATGCCATATCGGTACCACGAATTTGAGTGGTCATGGCAGTCACAACGGCTTTACCCGCCGCATCGTCTGCGGTACGGTTAATACGCAATCCAGAGGTTAAACGTTCCATTGAAGTGCTCATATCACGGCTAGATACGTCTAACATTCTTACCGCGTTTAGTGAGGCCATATTTGTATTGATTACCATTGACATGATTAATCTCCTTGTGTGTGTTAGTTATTAATTAAGTCAGTCTTTGCTGCCTTCAAACAAGTTATCGGCACTTGGAAAATAACTTTAGAAAAAACACTAAGAAAGTATTAAAAAAGAGAAAACAAGCTTGTATGGAGATTATGGATACCCCCCTGGGCACTTTTTAGCTGTTGTTTGCCCTTACGCAGTAAAAACAGCTAAAAAGTGCCCAGGGGGGGGTATGAAAAAAATGAATATGTAGATTTGAAGATGTAGTTAAGGAATCGCTTAACAACTAGGGCTTTTCCATTAAATAGTGTTCAAAATCTAAATTTGGTTGGTTAACAATCAAAGGAATGGCTAATAAACCGACCCCTGCTAGTCTAACGGATTCTGCTAACCCTGAATTAAGCGGATGCCATTTTGATAATTTATCTCCTCTATCTAAAATACGATAACCACAACTATCTGGAAGCCAGTCAAATTTTGCGACTCTTTTTCTAGTCAAAGGCACACAAGTCGGTACATTCTTGGAACGGTTAGTGTAATCTGAGCATTGTCCTGTTTCTTGATCAGAATATTCACAGACAACACGGGTATAAACAATTTCATCCGTTTCATCGTCTTGAAGCTTAGTTAAACAGCATAAACCACAGCCATCACAAATTGATTCCCACTCCGTTTGGTTCATTTCTTCTAACCGCTTAGTGTCCCAATAATTGTGCTTTTGTTTTTTATTTCTTTTAGCCATTAAACATACTCCAAGGCTGTTGCCAGTTTTCGAGTGCGAGTTTAAATGCGGTCGATGAAAAACGTTTGCCATTGTTAGGAAGGTGAACCCAACTATAGGTTCGACCATTTAATTTAAATTTTAACGCATAGGCATGTAAATAACCTCTATCTTCTTTCTTAGCATCAGCAAGCGGTTGGTAGCGTTCATCACCTGCAATAGGTGCGGAGATACTTTTAAGAGCAACTCTTAATTGGTGCGTTTTACCGGTATAGGGTTTTAATAGGAATAATCTTTCATTAGGTTGAATGGCTTGGCTAATAAATCGTGTTTTAGCATAATTATCATTCGATTGATTAAGTTTCCAAGAACCTCGTCTGGCTTTTTCCATCCCTCCTTTTACCCAACCTTGCTTTTTTTTAGGTTTTTCAGTGGAGATTGCTAGATAATATTTTTCAATCTGATGATTTTCAAATAATCGCATGAATTGCGTTGCGGTATTTTTATCCAATGCAAAAAGAACTAATCCAGACGTCATTTTGTCTAAACGATGGACAGGGAAAAGACAGGCTAAAACAAGCTGTTGACGTACTATTTCAACCAAACCAATGCCTTCTTCACAATGAAAATTTAATCCCGAAGGCTTATCAACGACTATAAAGTGTGGCGTTTTTGCTATTATGTTTATCTTCACAATTCGATATCGTTATTTTATTGGCAGTGTATTTTGATTTAAAATAAAAACAATAGTCTTCCACGTGGAAAAAATCAACGACATGACACAAGCTCAAAAAGCACGATAACTCACTAACGCCAGTTATCTAAGAAGACA
>CAZQYD010000058.1:2460-8544 GCA_964597465.1 uncultured Piscirickettsiaceae bacterium
TTGAATTTTATCTTCATCATACTCACGCAAACCACTCAGCACCATACTTTTACTGCCTTTACCGACAACTTCCCCTTGCTCTAATAGATTAAAATTAATTTTAACCGTGCCACGCTTGCCATTTACATCTAGATTATTACTCGTCAAGGCAAGCGAGGGAGAAGTTAAGTTTAATGTTTCAAATTCAAATGCCATACTTTCATAAATAACCATTGGTCTTGCTGGGTTAATCATCACATTATTTTCTTTCATTAACTGCACAAGAATATGCGGAAAACTATGACCAGAAAAAGCAACATAAGCTTTAGTGAAAGATTCTATTGCCGACAAATCTGTAATAACTTCACCGCTAATATCTGCGACTAAGCATTCCTTACCCTTCGTATCATTTAATACAAATTGGCTTGCTATCTTTTCAGGATATATTAATTTTGCTTCTTTGCCAACCATACCTGTATATTTAAAAACCATTTTTTTTGACAAGCCATACTTTGCCAAGGTAATGGCAAATAACAAATCTCCAGGTACACAAAAACGTTTGTTTTCTGGGTCGTGCAAAGGATTAAAGTCATCAGATACTTCCTTCGCAAACTTGCTCGCTTGCTTAGGTTGTACGGTGATGATTTCACCGTCTGTTTTATAAAAATTATCTAAATAGTACATAATTATTTTTTCTTAGGGCGCTTAGGTGGCATTAAATCGGTAATCGTGCCCTCTGCCATTTCTGCTGCAAAACAAAGGGTTTCAGAAAGTGTTGGGTGTGGGTGAATGGTTAAGCCTATGTCTTGCATATCCGCACCCATTTCAATCGCTAGCATCGCTTCGGCAATCAGCTCACCTGCATTTGGCCCGACAATTCCACAACCTAGTAAACGGTGTGTTTTTGCACAGAACATCGCTTTGGTTAAGCCTTCATCACGACCCAAACTTAAACTACGACCTGAAGCTGCCCATGGAAAAGCACCTTTTTCGTACTCAACCCCTTCTGTTTTTAATTCTTCTTCTGTTTTACCAGCCCAAGCAACTTCTGGGTCGGTGTAAGCTACCGATGGAATGCCCATTGGTGTAAAGGCACTTGGCATACCATTAATCACTTCTGCGGCAACTTTACCTTCATGCACCGCTTTATGAGCAAGCATCGGTTGACCAACGATATCGCCAATCGCATGAATGTGTTCAACATTGGTTTTTTGGCGTTCATCAACCTCAATAAAGCCCCAATCATTAACCACAACACCTGCTTTTTCAGCATCAACTAATTGACCATTTGGTGTGCGACCTACTGCCACCAATACCTTATCAAAGGTATCGGTTTCTGGGCATTTACTACCTTCAAATGAAACTACTAAACCTGCATCAGTTGCTTCTACATTAGTCACTTTTGATTTTAAGAAAATATTTTCATATTGCTTTTTAATTTTGCGTAATAACGGCTTGGTTATATCTTTATCGGCACCAGGAATAATGGTATCGCCCAGTTCAACGACGGTTACTTTTGAACCAAATGAATCATATACTTGTGCCATTTCTAAGCCAATAATACCACCGCCAATGACTAATAAACGCTTAGGAATATTTTCTAATTCTAAGGCATCGGTAGAATCCATCACTCTTGGGTCATCATGCGGAATGAAAGGTAGTTTAACCACACGAGAACCCGCGGCAATCACCGCATTCTTAAAGGCAATGGTTTTTGTACCACCGCCAGTTAGTTCAACGGTAACGGTATTGGCAGTGCTAAATTTACCATACCCTTCAACCACTTCAACTTTACGGGCTTTCGCTAAACCGCCTAAGCCGCCTGTTAATTTGGTAATAACAGAATCTTTATAGGCACGAATTTTATCAATGTCTATTTCAGGTTCTTGAAAAGTAATGCCGTGTGCCGACATTTCGCGTGTTTCATTCAACACAACCGACATGTGTAATAAGGCTTTTGATGGGATACAACCGACATTTAGACAAACGCCACCAATGCTTGAATAGCGTTCAACCATCACCACTTTTTTACCTAAATCAGCGGCACGGAAAGCAGCAGTATAACCACCTGGCCCGGATCCTAACACCAATACTTCACATTGAAGGTCTGCGTCAGGTAAATCTGTTGCGACTACCACAACTGGAGCGATGGTTGCCGTTTTTTCCGCCACATGATTTTCTAGTGTTTCTTCTACTGAACTGCTTGCATCAGCAATTTCAATTTGCCCGACAATAGAACCTTCGGCAACTTTATCACCTACTTCGGCGGAAATTTTAATGATTTTTCCAGTGAATGGCGACGGAATTTCCATGGTGGCTTTGTCTGACTCTAAAGTCAGTAAAGAATCATCTTGGCAAACTTCATCACCAGCGTTTGCTAATACTTCAATTACTTCTACTTCTGCAAAATCGCCAATATCAGGAACGATTAAATCAACTATTTTTGTCATTTCTTGTTCCTTATTACAATATTAACTGACGCAAATCAGCTAAATATTTACCAACGGTGGTCGTAAATCTTACCCCTTCCGCACCATCAATTGCACGATGGTCATAGGAAACACTGAACGGCATAATTAATTTAGGTACAAACTCTACCCCATTCCAAACAGGTTGCATTTTGGCTTTTGACAAGCCCATAATACCGACTTCTGGAGCATTCACGATGGGCGTAAACTGTGTGCCACCAATACCGCCTAAACTTGAAATAGTAAATGAACCACCTGACATATCGGCAGGTGATAACTTGCCATCACGTGCCTTAGCAGAAATTGCCATCAAGTCTTTAGAAAGCTCATAGATACCTTTCTTATCAACATCTTTCACAACGGGAACCATTAATCCATTTGGTGTATCCACTGCGATACCAATATTATAGTAAGATTTTTTAATCAACGATTGACCGTCAGCAGACAATGATGCATTCATATTTGGAAAGTCTTGTAGTGCTTTTACCACTGCTTTCATCACAAACACGATTGGCGTTAATTTCACGCCTTGTTTTTCTGCAACGGGCTTCATATCCTTACGGAACTGATCCATTTCAGTAATATCAGTCTCATCAAACTGGGTAACATGCGGCACATTTAACCAGCTGGTATGTAAGAACTTACCAGAAATTTTCTTGATTTTGCCTAGTTCAACCGTTTCTATTTCACCAAACTTACTAAAGTCAATGACTGGAACAGGTGGAATGCCTGCCCCTGTTGCATTAGCAGATGAACTGCCACCTTGCATCACCGACTTCACTAACGATTCAATATCGAGCGTTTTAATACGCCCTTTTGGTCCGCTTCCCGATACTTGGGTTAATTCAACCCCTAATTTACGAGCAAAGGCTCTGACCGATGGTGAAGCATGGCTAACCTGTCCCATTTTTTGTTTATTAATAGGTTTAGAAGCTGAAACCGAAGCCGTTATTGGTGCTTTTTCTACTGGAGCAGGGGCGGGCTTAACCTCTTCAATAACTGGAGAAGTTGTTGCCACTTTTTCTGCAACTTTTTCTGCAACTTTTTCAGTCGCCGATTCTTCACCTACTTCAATGTCTAAAATATAATCACCCTCGGCAACATCTTGACCGACTACGATTTGAATGGATTTGACTATGCCTGAAAAAGGAGCGGGAATTTCCATGGTTGCTTTATCTGACTCTAATGTGACCAGCGAGTCATCTACTGCCACACTATCGCCTTCTGCCACAAGAAGTTCGATCACTTCTACGGAATCAAAATCACCAATATCTGGAATGTTAATTTTTTGAATTGCCATTATTTAATTCCTTGCTTATACATTTAAAGGGTAAGCTTTATCAGCATCAATGTTATATTTTTTCATTGCTTCTAAGATAACGGTAGGTTTTAATTTACCTGCATCAACTAACGAACGCAACGCCTCTACCACAACATGCTCTTTATCAACTTCAAAGAATCGTCTTAATTTTTCACGGGTATCAGAACGCCCAAAACCATCGGTTCCTAATACATGATATGAACCTGGAATATATTGACGAACTCGTTCAGGATAATCACGAATATAATCGGTTGCGACCACAAAAGGTCCCTCTGCACCGTCAAGCACTTGCGTAATATAAGGTACTTTTGGTGTTTCTGTTGGGTGCATTCCGTTCCAACGAGTGGTTTCTGCACCGTCACGACGAAGTAGGTTAAAGCTTGGTACGCCCCAAATATCAGCCGATACCTTCCAGTCTTTTTCAAGCATTTCTGCCGCTTGAATCACTTCGGTAAAGATAGTTCCAGACCCCATCAGTTGTACTTTATTTTTATGCTTCGCAGTCGAATCTTTAAATTTATAAATCCCTTTTAAAATACCTTCTTCCACGCCATCAGGCATAGCAGGGTGCTTATAATTTTCATTCATTGAAGTTATATAGAAGAAAACATCTTCTTTATTATGCATCATGCGTCGAATACCATCACGGATAATAACCGCCATTTCAAAGGCAAAGGTTGGGTCATACGACATACAATTAGGAACATGATCAAACTGAATTAAGTTATGACCATCTTGATGTTGAAGCCCTTCTCCTTCAAGGGTTGTTCTACCTGCCGTTGCACCTAATAGAAAACCTCTTGCACGCGAATCACCTGCCGCCCAAGCCAAATCGCCAATGCGTTGGAAACCGAACATCGAATAATAAATGTAGAAAGGTATCATGCTTACGCCATAGTTTGCGTAAGCGGTTGAAGCGGCAATCCAGTTTGCCATCGCCCCTGCTTCATTAATTCCCTCTTCAAATACTTGGCCTTCTGAAGATTCTTTGTACCACATTAATTGATCTGAATCTACGGGCTCATATAATTGTCCTGATGGGTCATAAATACCAATTTGACGGAACAATCCTTCCATACCAAAAGTACGCGCCTCATCTGGGATAATCGGTACAACACGAGAACCTAGTTCTTTATCTCTTAATAAGATAGAAATAATTCGTACAAATGCCATCGTTGTAGACATTTCTCGTTTTCCAGTACCATCGGTTAACATTTTAAATGTTTCAAGACTTGGCACGGGCAAGGCTGCTGCGTTGTCCATGCGAACAGGTAATTCACCGCCTAATTCTTCACGACGCGCACGCATATATTGCATGATATCTGAATCTTCGGTTGGGCGATAGAAAGGAATATCCTTTTCTAATTCTTTATCGGTAATCGGTACAGAAAATCTATCACGGAAATATTTTAGTCCGTCATCATCTAGCTTTTTCTGTTGGTGAGCATTGTTTGCCGCTTCACCATAAGGTCCCATTCCGTAACCTTTGACGGTTTTAGATAAAATAACCGTTGGTTTGCCTTTTGCTTCCGACGCTCTTTTATAAGCATTGTAAACTTTACGAGGTGAATGTCCGCCACGAGTCAGTGCAAAAATCTCATCATCGGTCATGTCTGCAACTAACGCAGCCGTTTCAGGATATTTACCGAAAAAGTGTTCACGAACAAACGCACCATTTTTGGCTTTATAGGCTTGATATTCACCATCAACCACTTCTTCCATGCGTTGTAGTAATTTACCACTGGTATCTTTTTCAATAATGCGATCCCAACCAGAACCCCAAACAACCTTAATAACATCCCAACCTGCACCACGAAAAACACCTTCAAGCTCTTGAATGATTTTATCGTTACCACGAACAGGCCCGTCTAGGCGTTGTAAATTACAGTTAATTACAAACACTAAATTATCTAGTTTTTCACGCTTAGCAAGCTGTAATGCTCCGCGAGATTCTGGTTCATCCATCTCACCATCACCCAAAAAAGCCCAAACTTTACGCCCTTTAGTTGTGGCTAATTTTCTAGCATGCATATATTTCATAAAACGAGCTTGGTAGATTGCCATTAACGGCCCAAGCCCCATTGACACGGTTGGAAACTGCCAATAGTCCTTCATTAACCAAGGGTGAGGATAAGACGAAAGTCCATTACCAGCCACTTCTTGGCGATAATTACGCAGTTGTTCAACACTTAAACGCCCTTCCATATAAGAACGAGCATACATTCCTGGCGCAGTATGTCCTTGGAAGAAAATCATATCTGCACCTAACTTATGTTTAGGCCCTTTAAAAAAGTGATTCATGCCGACTTCATACAT